>JANMME010000765.1:0-13592 GCA_031373015.1 Saprospiraceae bacterium | reverse complement strand
GGAGCAAAAGCCAGCAATCCGTCTGTGGGCTTTTGAGGGTGCTGCCGGGCGATCATTTGGTGCAGCATGGTGGCTGAGTAGGTGTATTGAAAATTATGATTACGAACCAAAAACGGGTAGGTATTGAAGTTGCTCAAGTCTTTCGGTGCGGCCGAGAGAAGGGCCTCAAAAGGAAGGCTGGCAAGCCCGTCGCCCGGAACGACGATGATTTCAGATGTCAGGGATTTGGCGACGGGAGCCACCAATTTTTGGTAGAGTTTTTGGGCTGCGTCGGCGTATTGGAGCACTGTTTTTTGGAAAAGCCCACTTGCTTTTTGTTGCTCAGTAGCCGTATGGTAACCGGAAATGCCCTCATGGAAAGCCTGCACCCAATCGCTGAGGGGAAAATCGCGGGGGAGCTCGACCATCTGGCTTCCCGCTTCTTGGACGACAAAGACAAAAATGCTGGAGTCGCCTGTGAAATATTCCAGCAGCGTTTGTTGTGGGGAAAGGCTATGTTGCACCTGCCTGAGCGAGGCGGTTTGCAGGTCATATTTCAATCGGAAATAGTCAGGATATTTTTCTTCAAAATGATCCCGAAGTTGATTTTGCTCCTGCCTTTTGGCAGAGATTTGAAGGCTCAAGGCCACCATGCTCGAGTCGGTAAGGCTAATGTTATCCTCGAGCAGGGATTCTTTTCTCTTTTGCAGATCCGTAAGGGCTGCCCGAAGCATTGAATCGCGTTGCAGCTCAGCATCCGGAATGCCTGCAAAGTGTCGGGCATTTGCTTCTTGAGTAGCCGAGAACAAAAGATAGCTGTGCAGGGCTTCGCTGAATTGCCAAACTTTTTCAGTGGAAGTCAGGTCCTCTGGGTGTTTTTTTGAATAGAGCAGTTCAGTATGGATGGCGTTTTCAAAAACGGGGATGGCTTCGGCCAGCAGCTTCTTTTGGGCATCTTCATTGGTCTCGTTTTGCAACTGTTGTGCTATACCATTTTCAGCAAGTTGAAAGTAGGCACGGCTTTTTTCGAGAAGGCTGTCCTGTTCTGTTTTCAAGTACCATTGTTGGTAGGCATGAGCCATTTCAGCGTCCGACTCATGAATCGTTGGTTGTTCGGGCCAATAAAGCCGCTTCAAAATGAGCTCGTTTTTATTAAATGATTTAATAGCAGCCTCATAATCCCCGTTGGCAGATTGCGCGCGCCCAATTTGAAAGATGAGATTGCATATATCGAGGCTCATGATCTGGTTTTTGGCGGTGTCTGACCCTTGGAACAGGATCAAAGCCTTTTCATACCTTTGTATTGCATCCTTGTAACGTTTCAACTCAAAACTCGCCAATCCCAAATCCCTGCAAGCATAGGCGTAAGCAATATCTGACTCGGCATTGTTTAGGATCAAAACAGTGTCCTCTTTTTGAAAGTAAGTCAGCGCTTTTAAATAATCCTGATTTTTAAGGCACACCTGTCCGAGCTGCGAATAGGCGTATGCAAGCAGCGAATTGGTTTTCCCGCCAGTTTTTTCCTGTATTTCGATGGCTTTTTCAAAATAGACAATTGCATTGCTGTATTTATTGATGGATCGTTGGCAAATGCCCAGAGCCATATAACAGTCCCCAATTTCCTTGGAAAAAGGGGGGAGATTTTTTTGTTGAATGGATAAAGCCAATTCCAAGAAGTTCATAGCCCGATCCGGAAAACCACAGTAGGTATTACAGCTGCCGAGCATTCTTAGAAACTCGGCTACTAGTACATCATCCTCAACAGAGATGATTCGCGCGTATTTCAAGGCCTCTTCATAGTATGGAATTGCCTTGTTGTATCGGCCAATTCCATAATAAAGCCTTCCGACCAGCCTCAAAGCGGCGATCCGTTCAGGATAGTTTTTCGAAGGCAGGCTGTCTAATATGTAAAGCGCTTTCTGGCCTTGCTCCAGCATACCGTCCGCATTTTTCAGTCGGAACATTACCCACCCCAATGCAACGCGGGCATTAACTTCTTCGGTTGATCCACCTGGGTGAACGGTTGCCCAGATATTAACGGCCTCATTCAAAAAGGATTTCGCCCGTATAAAGCTGTCTTGCCTGTACAGTGCCCTCCCGGTTTGATAAGCGGCTTCGGCCAAGTCGGCAGGTAGGCTGCCGGGCATTTCGTGAAAAAAACGGTAGGCTTGTTCAGCGTACTGCTGGGCTAGTGGATATTGAAGAGAATCATACCTGATTTTGGCTTTAGTCAACAGTTGGCGAGCTGCCGGGGCATCGCCGGGCAAGGGAGTTTGTGCACAAATCCCAGTAGAAAACCCAACACAAAGCAGTGCTGCGTGCAAGAGCGAGAAAAACGCTTTCATCATTTTAAAAAAGTTTTTTTTGACGGTTACAAAATGAAAGTGTGCAGAGATTAATGGGCGGAAACTTTTCAGGACCATTTTTCAAAGGCCCGGGTTCTTAGACAATTATGCTGATCCGAGATAATGATCCATAATTGTATTTGTACATTTACCAAAAAACAAGAATGCATGCGGACTGAAACGCAGTATTTAAAAATTTTCTCAACACTAAAATCGAATTTTAGCATGAAAAATTTCAACATCACCATTGACTGGGAAAGCCCAACATTCGGCAAATATCGGCGGATGGTGGCATTACTTACCCTTTTCGCGTTGTTTTTTGCGAAAGATGTGAGCGCTCAAGGACAGTGCAGCGGCATTTCTTTCTCTTTTGAGCATTACGAGCCTTGCAAATTCCGAGCGAGGTACTCCAACACTTCGGAGTGCTTTATTGAAATTCGCTACATACTGGAATCGGGTACATTTTCTTCCTGGTCCGTTAACTCGGCAGCAGGATTCACGGTAGACGTAATCAGTCCTTCGGAGCTCTGGATACACCACAACCAGGGCTTTGTGCCTTTGGGAAATCAAGTGCCCCTCCTTTTCACGCTACCTCCCGATCTGAACACGACGATGAACATAGCCTACCTCGACAATTGTGCCATGGTGGGCTGCGAGATTTTTGGCGGGATACCTATCGAATCTTGCCAGGATCCAAAGGATGCCAGTATTATTGGGGTGAAATACCGGGAATGCGGAAGCCTGCCTTATACGAACCAGACGATCATTCCCGATTGGACGGTTCAACTGTTGAACGTTGACGGCAATGTTATTGGAGAACAAGTGACGGACGCAGGTGGAGCGTATGCTTTTTTTGATTTGCCTTTAGGACAATACATTGTCAGGGAAACCGTAAAGCCCGGTTGGACGTCCAAAGTCCCGCTCAATGGTCAGTACACGGTGAATTTGGCCCCTTCCCAGCAGGCGACCCGGAATTTTGGGAACTGCCCGGGCTGTTCCTGCGATTCGATTTACATGGATGTGGTGCAGAAGCCGGATACTTCTTCTGGTTCCTGCTCATATTCCCTTAGTGTGGACAATACGGGGGCTTATTGTTTTACTGGTTTCAATGTGAGTATTGAGTCGGATACTTTTGCTTCGATTAAACCCGCACCGGGCTGGACTGTAGTGGAAATAGATTGCCAGCATTTTACGCTCGATCCTCCGAATAATTATTTATTAAGTGGGCATCTTGAGCCTTGTCTTTGGCGCATCGTTGGAGGCGACAACCATAATATTACGGTATCCACTTCGTGGGACAACGCTGGTGTACCAGTCAAATGTACCCGCGTATTTTCATACCAATGCCCGCCGCCGTCCAGCCCGGCCCCCTGCTGTCCAGCGGGCAGCAGTTTTGGAAATGAGCTGGTCTTGAACAGCGATTTTCAGTTAGGGAATCAAGACTTTACCAACGACTATACCTATTTCAATCCGGGTGGGCCTGCTTCATTAGGAAAATATTCGGTACTGACTCAGGGCCAGGTTTTTCCTGCTAACAACCAATGGACATGTTCCGACCACACATTGCTTAGCGGGAAAATGCTCATCCTAGACGGCTATGGCGGGCCTATTGCCTGGCAACAGACCGTGAACGTAACAGCAGGCACCAACTATGCCTTCTCGGCTTGGGTAAACAATTTGGTAAGGCCTCCAAAAAACTACGACGACCCACAAATGGCGCTTTTCGTCGGCAGCAACCCGGTGGCCGGGCCGCTCAATCTGCCCGAAACTCCCGACCAATGGGTTCGGCTCTGCGGCACCTGGACGGCAATGGCCTCTGGCCCTGTCGTGCTTTCGATCCGAATGCTCGCTACAACGGTGGTCGGTAACGATGTGGGCATTGACGACGTGAGTTTCAGGGCTTGTATCCCGCAGCAGTGTGGTGTGAGCATTTCGGCAAACCCCACCCCGTTCTGCGGTACGGGAACGCTCACGGCCAACCCGACGGGCCTCGGGCCATTTTCCTATCAATGGAGTCATGGACAAAGCACCCCCAGCATCAATGTGCAAAACCTTTCCTGCGGAACTGTTTGCTCCGTCTCGGTCACCTGCGCAGATGGTACGATGTCCAGTGCCTCATACACCGTAACCGACAATGTGCCACCGGTGGCGGTGTGCAACCTCGGCATTGGGATAGACTTGGGAACTGCGTGTACATTCCAGGTCACACCAGCCTTTGTGGATGGCGGCTCAACGGACAATTGCCAGATACAGAGCATGAGCGTCAGCCCTGCGGTATTACAGGCTTGCACCAATACGATAGTCACGCTGACTGTGACGGACTGGTGTGGGAATACCAGCACTTGTACGATGGGGATTCAGACGGCGGAGGGAGTGCCGCCCCTGATGACTTGCCCTGCAAACACCACCATAAACGGGACAGTAGGACCCACAGGACTTTGTACGGCAGTATTCAGCCCTGTCCCCCCCGTAGCATTTGACAATTGCGACCCCTCGGTAACGGTGACGAACAACGCGCCCGCCATATTCCAACAAGGCCCGAACACGATAACCTGGACGGCCACCGACGACTGTGGCAACGAAACCACTTGTACTCAAATCGTGACCGTGCAATGTGGCCACTGCATCGAAGATTTTGAAACGAGCAGTTTGGGGCAGTGGCAGGGTCTTAATGGACAGGTCTCTATCATCACAGACCCGAACACGGGTTCGCAGGTTCTGAAAGGAAATGACGATAGCGGCCCCAGCTGGATGTACAATAATTCATCGGCCTATTCCGGGGACTGGACCCAAAAATTCAACAACTGCCTCTGTTTTGATATCCGCTATGACAAAGGAGATCCTGCAAACCCTGGAACTGGGACAGGTGCAATAACTATATATCAAGGGAATGACCCACTAAATACTACCAAACGAGCAACATTTGTGGTGAATACGCCCATAGGGAATACCTGGACCAGGGTCTGTGTGCCTGTCGGATTGTCTAACGGCACGGCGTACCCGTCAAACCAATATGGCCAATGGACATCCACCAGCTTTGCGGATTTCGATATGGTTATGCAGGGGGTAAGCGGGATTGGCATTCCGCTGGACTTTGGAGGAGGCCAGAGCCCGACGGAGATGGTTTTTGTAGATAATTTTTGTGTGGAAAAATGTGCCGGAACTGCTTGCGAATGCAAAACCGGAGACCTGACATACAGCTCGGCCGGAGTCAGTCACACCATCCCTTGCAACAGCCCGAATTTCCCCGTGTTCTTCTGCCCAACGGCACCGGTGACTATTTCTGGCGCCTTTGGCTGTGTAGATGCCAACGGCAACCCCTGCCCAATTCCTCCCTCGCCCATCAACTGGACACTGTTCCATAACGGGATTGTACAACAAGGGACAATCCTTACCGGCTCTCCGTGGACGTTGAATTTCACAGCGGCTGATTTGGCTGGTTCTGGCTTTTTCACCCTGTACATGACTACCCTCTGCCCTGGGCAAATGGATTCCTGCAAGTGTGTGGCGACTTGGTTCCAAGAGTGCGTCCCTTGCGTGTGCGGCCCAAACCCTTGGTCCAATGAATTCCGTTACGGCGGCGCACAGAACATACCAGTGCAGTGCGGCCAAACCCTCAATGTCACCTCTGGCTCGGCGTTTTACCCCAAATTCAACTGCCAAGGGCCTGCCAATTGCGGCAGGGTGGACTGGGTGTTGAGCGGACCGAACGGTTATTTGCAATCGGCCATTGGCGTGATCCCAAGTGCTGGTGGGGGGTTCATCATCCCTCAACTACAGCCGACCAATTTCCCTGACCCCGGCACCTATTGCTTGGAGATGCTAGGTATTTGCGGTCAAGACACTTGCCCTTGTAAGATATGTTTCTGCTTGCCGCCGCAAGCGCCCACCATAAACGACACATCTATTTGCCGAACACTCACTTCTGCTTACATCCCCTTGTACGGCTGCCCCACCACTTGTGGCGTGACGCAGGTGCAATGGTTCGTGAAGCCATGTTCGGTGGCGAATTGGCCGACAACGCCGTATCAGGTAAGTGCGGGGCCGGGTTGCGACCCACTCTTGTTCTTGCCCTATCAGTATCCGGGCGAGGCTTGTGTGCAGGTGTATGCCGTGGTCACGCTGGCACCGGGGTGCTGTGTGCCAGACCTGACGACCAACATCGCTACCATCAACCTCTGCAACCCGATTTCTTGCTCCATCACAAACCCGAACCCGCCATTCTGCCAAACAGGGCAACCTGTGCAAATGACCGCGGTACTGAATGGCGCAAACTGCAATTACACGATTGAATGGCGCAACGAAAGCGGCCAAGTGGTCTCTACAAGCTTGACTTACACGCCGCCTGTGTTGAATTTTCCAGCGGGGTCTACGGCTTGCTATAAGGATTTTGTTTATACCGTAAAAATCACGGGCCTCTGCGGGATGAGCACTTGCACGACCTCGATCCGGGTGTACAACATCAACGCTGACAACGGGGATTTGGCTATAAACCCCATTGAACCGCTGCCGCTATGTCCCGGAGAGGATGTCATTGTAGAGTACACCGACAAATGCAGCGGCCCGCCACCAAAGTGGACTTGGTACAGCAGCATAGACGGGGTCAATTATGCGCCCATCGCTGGGGCAGGAATGACGAACTCAATCATTTATTCCAACAGGCTGTGGCAAACCACTTGGTTCATGGTGGAAGCACGAAACGGCGTTTGCCCACCAAAACAAGAGGTATTGAAAGTGGATGTCAAAGACCCGCTTACTATTGTCAACTTTAGCGCTACCCCTGACCCGTGTATTGAAAATTATGTGGCTCTGAACGTGAGTTTCACGCCAAGCCCGAATCCCGGGGGCGGGCAGCCCGGCTGTGGTTATACCATCGAATGGTACAAAGATGGAAACTTGATCCATACCAGCAGTTCGCTCACTTCATCAGTATCATACACTTACTTCCAAACAGGGAGCGTAGCCGGGGTTTACTACGCCATCGTAAAAGACGACTGCTGCGACCAAGCCGTGCAGACCTGGCCTTTGATACTGAACCCATCCTGTGTTCCGGTAGCGAGCGGCCCCTGCTATATCTGCGACAACGGACCGGTGAAACTTATCGGGGAAATGGTGCTGCCGCCAAACAACCCTTGCCCACCAGGGGTAAGTTGTACTTATCAATGGTACAAACTTAATATCACGACGGGTGTGTGGCAGCCCATCACAGGAGCAAACAGCCTTAGCCTGACCGTCACGGCTGGCGGGCACTACCGATTCGAGAGCACCTGCGACTATGGTTTTGGCCCTTGTGTCAAGCATGGCGACCACGACGTGGCGCAGTGCAACGGCTGTATGTATGTGGGCGATCACGAAGTCCTCCTTCCTGCCAACTTGAAGGTAGACATCCAGCCTAACCCGACGGCAGGGAACGTGACGGTGCAAGTCAGCCCCTCGCCCTTGCGCCAGGGCCGGGTAGAAGTCGTGGATTTGAGCGGCAAGGTGCTGGCTTCCGGCCAAATGCCCGAAGCGCAGTTATCCGTGACGCTTTCGCTGGCGCATTTGCCCACGGGCCTGTATTTCGTGCGGGTGTACGAGAGCGATGTGTTGCTGTGGACAGGGAAAGTTGTGCGGGCTGAATAGCGGCGACCAAACCCCAAAAAAACCATTTTGGCGGAGCGAATTCCCCGCCCTACAAAACTTCTTTTCACAACAAAAATCTACGACCAATGCGTACGAACATAAATATTTTGAAGGCATCCGGTTTCCGATGGATGCTCTTTGCGCTGCTGCTTTCATGGAACACACTTTCCGGGCAGAACGACGCGCTCCATTTCGATGGCGATGACGATTACATCACTTTAAGCCCCATCTCAAACTTCCCCCCAGCTTCCGACTTCACGGTGGAAATATGGTTTTTCTCTACGGCCACGACTGGAAATGGAAGTTGTAATGGTGATTTCAGGCGGCTGTTTTCTCTGGGAGCCGCAGGCCCCAACCGTTTGGAAGTTGGGGAATGCAATGGAATCTTGTCTGTATTCCGTTCAGGACCAGGCATTGTACAATCTAGCATCAATGTTAGGGACAATCAATGGCACTGTATTTCGGCAGTACGGCAGGGTGCTACAATCGACATTTACTACGATGGAAATCTTGTTCCTGGCCTTACTGGTCTTCCCGCAGCGGGGTTTGTAGCCACTATTTTCCGAGTTGGGCACTGGCCCGGTGGCGGACAAACACTAGGCCAAGATTGGTTGGGTTTTGTGGATGAAGTCAAGCTTTGGAATACTGCCCTCACTCCCACACAATTGACCGCCTGCAATGCTTGCGGTCTAACTGGCCAGGAGCCAGGTTTGGTGGCCTATTGGCACTTGGACGATGGCCCCAATCCGGGAGGGAATAATGTAGGCATTACGGCGGTGGCAGATGCTACTTCCAACGGCAACAATGGAGTGCTGACCATTCCTCCAACTTTCCCATTGGGTTTTGGATTGACGGGCAATACGAGCAACTTCGTCAGCTCCACCGCCCCCATGCTGAACCCGCAATACTACAACCACTTTATTGTCCCATCAGACCCGCTCCAAACCGTTAGTTTGGCCGCGATATGCAGTGGCGACCCAGTGCATTTTTCTATCATCAACTCCAACGGGATGACCCCACAGGCTGGGGCAGGTACTACGATAAATTGGTATTACAGCGACGACTGCTTTGTTACGCCGGGCATTCTCATCCCGCCTGGCCCAGGGGCACTGTTTAGCGGATTCTCTTTCGTATCGCCACCTTCGCACTTGGGTACGACCAACCCAAACTGCACTAATTCTCCGACAGGTTTTATAGACCGATGTTATCAAGCTGTCATTTCGGTAACCAATGGTCAGAATACCTGTACCTACACCGCTGCATCTGGGCCATTGCGAATTTGCTGCCCAATCCAAAACGCACAGATTAATGTGTCCCCCATGGGGCCCCTTTGTGAAGGCGATATGGTACAGTTTACCGCTTCGGTCAGCTCGAATATGCCTGCGCCAAATGCCAACAACAACGTTCACATCAACTGGTGCGTAATCCATAACGGCGGTACGCCGATACCACTTACAGGGCCCCTGTACGACGATCAACCCGTCATCACCTATCTCAATTTTGGCCTTCTTACGGTAGTCCCTGGAACCATCTGTTTCCAAGCCAAAATTAGCAACTGCGCTTGTCCGCCTGTCACTGTGCAGAAATGTGTAACGATAGATCCAAAGCCAGTATGCGGCTCCATCACAGGCAAGGCCAGTCCGCCCAACTTGATGCCAGACCCAGATGGCAACCCCGACCATTACATTATCTGCCCGGGCAACGACGCGGCGATCATGATGGTGAATCCGGCCTTGTTTATGAATTGCAATCCTGTGTGGCAGTTCATGTACCCGAACACTCAGCCCGGCGTCTGGCACGACATGGGCAGCAGCAACGCCAATCAAAATACGGGCATACTGCCGCATTCCAAGCCCATGATACCGCCCTATATGTGGCCTGCTGGAGAGACGAATATTATGTATCGCATCAAGTGCCTGCCCTTGAACCCCAATTCGAGTTGCCCGCCCTGTTTTACCAACGAATTGCGAGTATGCTTGAAAACGCCGCCGCCTGCGCCCGTCATCACCGCCGTGCCCAGCATGATTTGTAAAGGAGGGAATTCTTACTTGAGCGTCCAAAACCCCGACCCAAACTGCAATTATGTATGGTACGGCAACGGCCTGCAGGTAGGGTTTGGGGATTTCCTGAACACATCGAACTCGCCTATCAACGGCAATGCCTGCTATTGGGTGACCTGCAATGACGGCTGCTTCACGGTTGCGTCCAACAAAGTTTGCGTGAAAATCTGCCAACCGGTAGCCGTAATCTGCTGCCCCATGCCGACCTGTCCCTGCGTTGGAGACCCCATTACGCTGAGTGGGCAAGAGGGGCCATGCTCTTTTGGCAACTGCGGCCCACTTACTTATTTCTGGTCGTGGACGGACGTTAATGGGCCCCAAACGGCCACGACAGCCACCATTACCAGTATTCCGCTTACCAACGGCAGTATCTACACACTGACCGTCACGGATGCTAATGGTTGCACAGACACGACACAGACGGCGATAGTGCCTTGCTCTAACTGAGGCCTGTAAACTTTTGCGGCCCTAAAACCATGTAGCCCTTCCCGTGTACCTCTGGGTGACGGGAGGGTTTTTTTAACGCGATTAAAAAAATGTGGAACCCGGTTACAAAACAAACCCGCTCGGAAATACCTGTGTAGATAAAAATTCTTTCACCATAAAAATTCAAAATGATTATGAAACAAACCAAATTAAACAATTCGATTTTCGGCAAATTCTTGGCCTTGATCTTGCTCTTCACAGGCTTAGGAATCAAGGCACAACCTTGGACGCCTCTAAGCAGCGGAACGAACGAACACTTGATCTCGCTCCATTTTTCGGATGAGCAAACGGGATATGTGGTCGGTTACGGGGGGGTTATCCTGAAAACCAACAACGGTGGCACGACTTGGACACAGCAAGCCAGCGGAACCACAGACCGCTTTTATTCTACCTATTTTACCAATGCACTCAATGGTTGGGCCGTAGGCGATGCCGGCACCATCCGGCACACCACGGACGGCGGCGCATCGTGGAATCCGGTTTTCTCACCGGCAGGGTCCGTTGACCTTAGAGTTGTTTGGTTTTTGAACCCCAATGTCGGTTTTATCGCGGGCGGCATTTCAGGTACTGCAGCCACCATCCTGAAAACTACCGATGGGGGCGCAACTTGGGTGGATGTCTCACCCAACACCGGGCAAGCGATTTACGGGATTTACTTTACCAGCCCGCTCGTAGGCTATGCCTCCGATTTTAATGGCTTAATGTTGAAAACGACGAATGGCGGGGCTTCCTGGTCGTCGCAGTTCGTTTCTCCAAACAATCTGCACAGCATCTATTTCACCGATGCCAACACGGGCTATGTGGCTGGTGGTAGCATTGGTGGCAACTCGGGCGTAATCCTAAAAACAACCAACGCTGGTGCTACCTGGACTCAGCACAATGTGCCACAGGGCTTTTTGACAGATATAAAATTTTCCAGCCCAAATGACGGCGTAGCCGTGGGGGGTAATCTGGCTATCAACCAGGCAATCATTTTGAGAACCACCGATGCAGGCAATACCTGGGCTGCCGAGACCATAACCCCCAGTTCCAGCAGTCGTCAGTTTCGAGTGTTTTTGCCCAATGCTCAAGTGGGTTTTTCTTGTGGTTTGGACGGCACTATTTTGAGAAAAATGGACGCTGTGCAAGCCCCTTGCGACAATACTTTTATTAAGTCGTTGACCAATATGGGCGGCTCGCAACCCAACATTTTCCCGCACCCTAATGGCGATTTTTTTGCCACAGGCAAGCGAAACGACAGCATCGTCATCGCCCGATTCGACCAGGGCGGCGCGGTCTTGTGGGCGCGCACCTTTCGCTTGGGCGACGACGTGCTGCAAATCCGGGATATGTTCGTGGATGCCTCGGACGATCTGATCGGTGTGGCTTTTTACGAAACGCCTTTTCTCAGCGAGATTCGCTCTGCAGTATTCCGGTACAACATCGCCAGCCATTCGTTTGTGTGGGTGCGATACTTGGCCGGGGTGAATTACTTTAACATTCACGACCTCGATGCCAACAATTTTGTGCTGACAGGCACAACTGCCGACGCGCTCACCCATTTGATTCAGCTCGACAAAAGCAGCGGTGCGGCAAGCGGGTATAATTTGGTGGGCGAAGGCGGCGATTATACTTCCGCTGTGCACAATGGCACTTTGTATGGCACCTGCCGCCGGTATTACAATGCCGGAGGAGATTTCCGGGCTTCTGTGTTTGCGCATAACCTGAACAGTGGCGCATTCCTGTGGCAAAACTCGATCATCTCGGAAGGGAACACCAGCAGCTTCGACGAAACCCGCATGTACCCGGTTGCGCCTGTGATTGACAACAACGGAATTCTGGTGCTGGCGTCGGGCGATTTGCAGGGCTTCGATGTTTTTTTGGATGGCCCTGTTGAACTTGTTTTGGCCAAAACAAATCTGGTGGGCGATGTCCAGTGGACTAAACAGTATGTCATCGCCGGTTTCGACCGACCAGTGGCTACGGCGATCGCGCCTACGGCCACAGGATATTATATCGTCGGCAACCTCTACGCTCCGTCACTCGGCAATTTCGCATACAGCGTGCTGATAAAAACCGACAAACAGGGTCAGGTGCAATGGGCAAAACGATTGGGCATTTCTGGAAAAAACATTGCCAAAAATGTCGAGGAACGCAACGGCTTCTTGTACCTGACCATGGCTTCGGACAGCTATTCCTTCAACGATTTGCTGTTGGTTAAACTTGATCAAAACGGCGACACCGAAACAGGTTGCGAATTTGTGCAGCCCATTTCTGTGGATGTGGTCAATCTGGCAAATATCCAGCATGATCGGCCCTATACGGTGTACGACAGCGGCATTTCTTTGTTCCTCCAAAGCGCCATTTCGACTGATGCCATTCTGGAAACGGTGACCTATTGCAATACGCCTTGTGACTGTTCGGGGATTTATGCTTCCTTAGGCCCAGACATCACTACCTGCACTTTCGACAGTCTGCAACTTTCCGTTTCGGGCAATGCCAACTTCACGACCTTCAACTGGTCACCAGCCACAGGCATCAGCTGCGACCATTGCCCAATGCCCTGGGTAGGGCCGGGAGGTACGGGAGAATATTTTTTGGAAGCAAGCACCCCAGAAGGCTGCGTCGCCCGCGACACGATAAAAATTGTGTTCAACCAGCCCTCTTCCGTCACCCTGGATATCACTCAATGCGAGAACGAGCCGTTCGAGTACAACGGCAATGTTTACACCATGGACGGGACTTACACCTTCCCGTTCACGGGCATCAACGGCTGCGACAGCCTTGTCACGATAAATCTGGATTTTGTGCCGCTGCCCACCCGCGCCCAAACCATTGCATTCTGTGCTGGCGAATCGGTCGTGATCGGCGGCAACACCTACACCCAAGCCGGAATCGTAATGCAAACCATTCCCGGAACCGGTGCCAGCTGCGACACGGTAGTGACCTACACGCTGACCGTACTGCCGCTGCCCACCCGCGCAGTTCCTCCGACGTGCGCGCTGCCTCGCCGATGGCGCTTTTGTCCGCCCGCGCCACCAGCACCACGGTGGTCTGCGCTGGGTCGCTCAAGGCATCGAGCGCGGCCTTGAAACGCTGCTCCTGCATCTTCAGCCCCGAG
>JANMME010000587.1:0-1694 GCA_031373015.1 Saprospiraceae bacterium | reverse complement strand
CCAGTTGCTATAAACATGCAATCCCTTCGGGATTTTTGGGGTTAATTTCTATGCCGTTGTTAGCGTCCTCGCCAACAACAACGGCGGAGCTCAATACTATGCGAAAAGTAATGATTTTAATTTTATTACAACTTCGATGCGCAAACTAAAATCATTCAAAAATCTGCAACCCACTACCATTGTTCGGCACCACAAAAACCCTTTTGCCACCAGCCCCTTTGAGCATGGCCAGATCACGCGCTTCGCGCATGGCCCAAAAGCCCGTTTGAAGGTTGTTGACCCAACGGAAATTGCCTTTCCCGTCGCCCGCAAGGAACACGCCATTTCCTGCATCGCAACGCCCACCCTCTATCTCCAGGTGGTATTTATTACCGGCCATCAGCAGGTCTACATTTCCGTCGCCATTGAGGTCTTCCGCGACAATGCCTTGAATGACAGAGGCTTGTGATTGACGCGGGAGGCTATGGCGGACAAATTTTCCGCCTTGATTTTCCCACCAGCACGTTTCGAGATCGTACGCTACCAAATGCACGGCCTCGTCAAGTTCTTTCTTTGACCACACCTCCTCAATGGTGACCTCTGACCAGTTTTTGGCATAGAGATATCGTTTTTTGAGGCTGGGGATTTGCTTCACAATATTTTCTTTCTGGGCCATTGGGTAGTTGTTTTTGCCCTCGTACATGGTCATGATCGGATCAAGGGTTCCGTTGTTGTCGAAGTCCTTGGCATAACAACCGAGCGGGCCGTCCGCACTCGCTGTAAATCGAGTGTTGAGGCCAAAATTGCCAGTCACGAGGTCGAGGTCGCCATCGCCATCCAGGTCGGCCACTTCAAGACTGTGCCACAAACCGTTGCTTTTGCCCAGGCCAAATTGCCCGGTAACGTCCTTCAATACACCACCCATGAGTTTGTACACGGCAACCGGCATAAATTCGCCCACTACAATGAGTTCCTGCTGACCGTCTTTGTCCAGATCAGCCCAGGAAAGGTCGGTGACCATGCCAGATTTTGTAAAATCCCCACCAACCAGAGGGGTTACATCTGTGAGGCGGTTGCGGTCGTTGCGCAGCACATAGCTGGGGGGCGTGATCGGCCATCTCCCGGGGGTGACGCGGCCTCCAATGAAAAGGTCCTGGTCGCCGTCATTGTCATAATCGTACGCTGCAACGCGCAGGCCCACCGTGCGGATATCAGGCAAGTTGGCAGGATTGGCGCGTCCGTAGGTGCCTTTCCCGTCAATATTGATGTAAAGCCGGCTTTGCCAGGCAAATGCTTCGGCCTCTTTTTTCGCTTCTGCGCCGCCACTTACCACAAAAAGATCCTGGTCGCCGTCCATGTCAAAATCAAAAAAGACAGCGCCGTGGTCTTCATATTGTTTATCGGTCTCCCAGAGTGGCTGATTGCTCGGCTTAAACTTGCCATCCGGGGTTTGCACATAAAGCGCTGCTGGCGTGGTAAAACCATTCCCAACAAAAAAATCGTCGAGCCCGTCGCCGTTCACATCGCCTTTGGCTGTAAGCGGGCCGAGGTCACTTTCATACCAGGGCACCAGCGGAAAATTCTCGAAATCAATGTATTTGTTCTCTTTATGCACGAAATTAACCCCTTTAGCTGTCGTTTTTTCAGCCATCAACGTCGGTACGTTCACAGAAGGAACTAGGGTAGGGGTATTACCAGAGGCATCTTTCCAGTCC
>JANMME010000566.1:0-9324 GCA_031373015.1 Saprospiraceae bacterium | reverse complement strand
CCTCGAAAAAATTCCAGGAAGAAGCATAGAAGCAACTTGGCAACCATATTCACTAATCCCCCCCCCGATATCAGAAATACCGAGAGGAGCAAAACCTAACCATTTTTTCATTGGGGGCTATAACTGGGATGGTTCTAGGTTATTTATTGATACTGATAATAATAAAGTTTATCGTTGTTCACGTGCAAACATAACTCCTCTAAACGAGTGGGATGATTTTGAGACAATGATCTCGACAGAGGTTAAGCGAATATGCGGTCTGCATGATGATGAGGGGAAACAAATTGATCCAACAAAGCCTACAACACCGTAATATCCATCAGTTACGTAACCCCAATTAATCAACCCAAGGCAATGCCCTTCCAACAAATCCCTGAGATTTCATTCACATAGGCCTCCAAAAGGCACACCCGTTTTACCCCCAACTCAAAAAACTCAACTTCAAAGGTAACATTTCAAGGGTCAACGCTATATAGGTAAGATCAACATGCTAAAGAAATCTGACTTAAAAACACCACACCCCAAAAATGTCCGAGTCATAGCCAGCCAAACCACTCCACCAATAAACCAATCACACCAGACCAATCACCATCCCTATGACAACAACGCTAAAAATCCCACTCAGCAGCGAAGTCGAAGCCGCGGTCACCGCGGCTCAGGGCAAGGCACGCGAATACCACCAGGCGGTATTTGGGCCGGGGCATTTGCTTTGGGGTTTGTTGCGTGATGAAGCCGGGTTGTATCCTTTCCTCGAACAAATTGGCAAAGACGTACACCGCCTGCGCTCCTGGGCCGACCTGCGCATCGAAAACGCCGCAAAATCCGCGCGACCAGTGGATGCACCTACCGCCGACGAGCGCGTACAAGCAGTGCTTCAGGAGGCTTACCGCCTGCGCAGCCAGCGGGTGGAACGCGAAGTGACGGCGCTCAGTGTCCTCGAAGCCATCTGCACCCCTGAAATTGGGTTTACCGCCGACCAATTGAGTCGTTTTTCGCTCAGCCTGGGGGAAATACAGGTAGGCCGCGAGCAACGCACCACCCTGATGGAAGCGCTCGGCGAAGCCTTGGCTGGCAAAGCAGAGACGCCCTCGGCTAATGGCAAGGACGTTTCCAGCAATACTGCCGCCTCTGCGGGCAACCACCACCGCACGCTCGAAAAATACTGCGAAGACCTTACGTCCCGCGCACGGCAGGGCAAAATAGACCCTGTCATTGGGCGCGACAAAGAACTCAAACAGCTGGTCGAAATACTCGGCAAACGCTTGTCGCCCAACGTTTTGATAGTCGGCGAACCCGGCGTTGGCAAAACCGCCATCGTGGGCGGTCTGGCGCTTAATATTTTGTCGGGCAAAGTGCCTGAACGCCTGAAAGACGCCACCATTTATGAGTTGGACGTGAATGGCCGCCTAGTAGCAGGCGCCTACAAAGGCGAGGTTGAAGCTCGCTTGAAAGAGGTGCTGCTGGCTGTAAAAGCCCTGGGCAACGCCATCCTTTTTATTGACGAAATCCATACCCTGCTCGACCCCAACGGTTCGGTGGGCTCCGGAGCGGTCAACCTGCTCAAACCTGAACTCGCCCGTGGCGAAATCACCGTCATTGGCGCGACCACCGAAGCCGAATACCGCGAGTTTTTTGAAAGCGATTCCGCCTTCAAGCGTCGGTTTACCTCCTTGCAGGTAAACGAGCCATCTGAGGCGCTGGCTATTGAGATGTTGCAAGGGCTTACCCCTCGCTACGAGGCGTTTCACCAGGTCGAATTAGCTGCGGATGCGCTTCCTGTATCGGTCCAAATGGCGAAACGATACCTCGGAGACAAAAAATTGCCGGTTTCAGCGTTGGAAATTGTGGATGTCACCATGGCTGCAGTGCGGGTGCTAAACGACACCAATCGGGCGGAAATCCTCTTGCTAGAACAGGAGTGGACAACTGCCCAGGCAGATACAGAAAACCCGGCACAACAAAATGCCCTGAAACGCCTGGAATTAGCCATGACCGACCGGCTTTCTCATCTGCTTATCCAGCGCCTGGGCAGCGACGGCGAATTGGATTTTGAAGCAAAAATAGCCCAACTGAAAATTTGGACGGAAATGCCCAAGACCGATGCCAATGCCGAAGACATCGCGGCCACGGTGGCCTATTTGACCGGTATTCCAATGGGCAAAATACAGTCGGAGGAGCAAAAACAACTGCTCGAAATGGAAAAACTGCTCGAACGCCGCGTGGTGGGCCAACCTTATGCCCTGCAAACGGTGGCCGAGGCGTTGCGACGTTCGAGAGCAGGCTTGCGCGAGACCAACAAACCAGCCGCAGCCTTCTTTTTCCTTGGCCCAACGGGTACGGGCAAAACAGAATTGACCAAAGCCATTGCCGAATTGTTGTTCAACGATGCCAACGCCTTGATCCGTTTCGACATGTCGGAATTCAAGGAAGAGCACTCGGCGGCACTGCTTTACGGGTCGCCACCAGGCTATGTGGGCTATAAGGAAGGCGGACTGTTGGTCAACAAAATTCGGCAACGCCCCTATTCTGTCGTGTTGTTTGATGAAATTGAAAAAGCGCACAAAAGCGTTTACGATGTCTTTTTGCAGATATTGGATGAAGGCGTGGTACACGACAAACAGGGCAAAAAAGGGGATTTCACCAAAGCAATTGTGGTGTTTACCTCTAATATCGGTAGCGAATGGATCGCCAAGCAGTTCAACGAAGGCAAAACCCCCACGCGCGAACAATTGCGGGAGGTGATGTCGGAAGCCAAGATGCCGGATGGCACCAAAGCCTTCCGCCCGGAATTGCTCGGGCGGGGAATGAACCTGATTCCTTTTGCACCGATCAGCGAAACCGTCGCTTCAAGCATTTTAGAGATTCACTTGAAAAATTTTGCCCGATTGCTGTCAACACAAGGCATTCAATTTGAATGGACGGATTTGGCCAAAAAAGAATTGGTGCGAACGGGCTTTTCCCCTACTTTTGGTGCTCGTCCGTTAAAGGATACCATCGAAGACCGAATCGCCACACCGCTTTCAGATAAAATCATTGGCGGCGAAGTAGGCAAAAATGCGAGGGTTGCAGTAGATTGGGATGAAAAGGCCGCCGCATTTGTCTGGAAGGTAACATGATCTAGAGACACGCCCAACAGGCTCAACAATCTCAACATTTCTCAACAATCTCAACGATATATTCAATGGCAAAATTAGGAGGAGACAACGTCGGCGCGCAGAGCAAAGACGGTATACAGGCCAAAGTAGGCATCACTTTTCTGCCCCCCAACAAAACGATGTTGATGATGCCGCTTCAGGGCGATGATTGTCCGACTGATCCAGACGACATGATCATCTCGGGCGATGCGACCTACACCTTGGGCAAAATGTACGATCGGGTGAAGCCTCAGGTAGACGTAAGCCTCAAAACGGGCGACGACGCCAACCCACTGGAGGACATCACAGTGCTTTTCAAAAACCAGAGTGATTTCGAGCCCGAAAAAATCCTGGACAACGTGCCGCTGCTCAGCAAATTACGCGACCAACAACAACTCATCCAACGGGTGGAGCAATTGCTTCAGGAAGGCGCTTTCCAGCGCATGCTGAAGGACAAAAACCAGAAAGCCGCCTTGGTCGGTTTTTTGCAATCGGTGATCGACGATATCGAAACACACGAAAAAGAGTAGTCCTGAACCACATCCAATCTTCCAACCATTCAAAAAGGATCTTATCCATCATGGCAAATACGGAAAAAGCAAAAAGAAATCCACAAGAGGCACGCGAACACGCCAAAAAAGAACTCAGCCCTGTCGGGGGCCTTGGCGTCGTCAGCAAAACACTGGCCCAGCAATTGCAGCTGCCCAACCTCAAATATTTTGGGACAGAAAAAGAAGAGGACGTAGAACGCCGCGAAGACTGGCTGGCTACGGATGAATTTGCCGATGCTCGTGCCGACATGAAAAAGAAACTCGCCATGCTCGTCGAACTTTTGGAGAGCAGCGACGATGTGGCGGCAGGAGCTCAGATGCAAAAAGAAAAAATTGAGGAACTGAAAGACCAAAATTTGGCCATTGTACTAGAAAAAGCGCGCCCCTTGGAAAAAACTTGGCGCGAGTTGGGGCTTTTCTACACTAACGCCGCCGAGCGCGAAATGCGTCAGTTGGTGGTCGTGAACGCCAACCACAAAAAGGTGGATGAGGATGTGATCGTCAAAAAACTAACGAACATGATCGGCGAATCCAACAGTGCTGCCATTGATCAATCAGAAAACTATTCCATGTTGGTAGCGCCAAATTTTGTTGGGCGCTCGCTGATCGAAAAACTCTCTGCCATTGCTTTCAAAAACAAGCTGTTGTTTTTAACGGACTATCAAGACCTTGAAAGCGTGGACTCCGTGATGGAAGCCGCCAACGAACCGGGCAAACCAAAGCTGGGCGGTGTAGAAAAAGTTTGGAGCCGCACCGTGGCATTTGCCAACTATGCCTTGCTGCGCGACAAACACAAGCAGGAACGCCGTGTGCTATACGGTTCGCCCGCTGCTGCGGTGGCTGGCAAGTTGTATTCGATGGAAAATATCGCGCAGCCTGTGGCGGGCGCCCAGTTCGGCCCTTTGAAGGGATTGAACGGGATTCGTTTCCGGGTAAACCAGGATCAAACCAATATGCTGGATGCTGAAAACCTGAACCCGCTCACCCTTGCATTTGGCAGCATCATGCCTTTCAACTGCTTAACCCTTTTCAAAGGAGAAAACGTGGAACTGCGCCAATACTCTGTGATTCGAACCCTTGATTACGTGGACAAATTGCTCAAGCATTTTCTGAACCAATACGTGTTCACGTCCATGCAAGACAAAGACATTCGGCAGCATGTGTACGAAACCATTCTCCGAATGTTGAAAACACTGGAAGACAACAAGATTTTAAAAAAAGGGCGCATCACGCATTTT
The DNA here is from genome assembly GCA_031373015.1 of Saprospiraceae bacterium. Taxonomy (GTDB): domain Bacteria; phylum Bacteroidota; class Bacteroidia; order Chitinophagales; family Saprospiraceae; genus M3007. The sequence goes on along the minus strand of JANMME010000566.1, from coordinate 4,401 downwards.
GAAATCAACGACGAACGCCCAGATCGCTTCGATATAAAACTAAGCGTGATACCCATGTTTGTGACGAGTGCTTTTGAGTACACCATCGGGATTGACCCGAATGGCGTGAGCGAGGGAGAGGGGAATAATTGAAAAACAACGCGCTGATATTATGGCACACTCGGCAGTCTTTAGATTAGATGGGAAAGAGCGTGCGGTCAATTTCTTTTCTTTTCACTTATTCCGCTTAACAGATGAAATTGGCCGCCCTAGTTCTCGAATTCGACAGGCCAAAATCACCCTGACGCTTGCATCTGACGGCATGCACAAAGAAGCCATCATCAACTGGTTGGCAGAACCAGATCAGGCTAAAGAAGGGGAAGTGACAATTTACGAAGACGACGAAAAAACAAAAGTGCTGAAGACTTTCAGATTTGAAAACGCTTTTGTTATTGACTACCATGAGGCGTTCGACGATGCCAGCAACCTGAACACCAGTGAGACATTTAGTATCAATTGTGACATAATAATGAGAAATATACCCCCCCTGCGGTGGGGCGATTGAACTGAGTTTAAACGTTGGAACGTCCAATTTTCTCAACGTTCAACCTGCTTAACGCCTCGACTTTGACTAGAACATTCATTTTTTAAAACCATTTTTTAAAGCCATGCCACACACAGCAACGTTCAAACTGGACGGCAAAGAAAGCGACGTAAAATCCTTTTCTTACCACTTTTTCCGCGTGACGGAAGAAAACGGCCGTGTTGCCGCCCGCGTCCGCAAGGGCGAAATCTCCATGACCATCGCATCCGATGACAAGCACAAAGAAGCCGTCATCAACAAGTTGGCCAAACCTGACCAACCCATGGAGGGCGAATTGATTATTTACGAAGATGACGACAAAAAGAAAGTGTTGAAGACCATCAAGTTCGAAAACGCTTTTGTGGTGGATTACCGCGAGGAGTTCAACGATGCAAACAACCTCAACACTCGCGAGAGTTTCACGATCTCTTCCGAAAAAATCACCATTGGCTCCGCGAAGTTCGACTTCAAATGGCCGAAGGCGTGAGGAATCCTTGATTGAACGGATCAAACAAATGTCAAGATACGGGAGTGTCTGGTTTGTTTGATCCGTTCGTCTTCGTTCGAAACAGCCTTTTATTTCTTCTATACGCCCAATAAGGGAGTTAAAATCTTATTACCATGCAAAGTGAAATGGATTTTTCAACGCTTAAAAGCGAAATAGAAGCGCATAAATCCTTGTTGAGTTATCAGTGGCTTTCTATTGCAATGCGGTATTTTGGTGTAGCAGAATACAGCGGCAATAAAAATAGCAATCCCGTTATAAGTCAATTTTTTGCAACAAGCAACAAAAAAACCTTCAAAACGGGCAGTCTGTCATTGCCTGAAATAAGCACACAAACAAAGTTTCCAATTGGGCCTATGCTTGGGGTTGATTTGGATGATGAGCGTTTGTGCAAAGATGATTATCTCCTCGGCCCAGATTGTTTTGATGATAGCAAAAGGTCTTGGTGTTCAGCCTTTGTAAAACACGTCATGACGCGAAGTGGGTATAATGCAAAAGAAACCACCAATGATACAGCACGGTCATGGGAGAAATGGGGATATACCATGCCCATTGGAGCTGAATTGTTTGGAGCGATTGCTGTCTTCCAGCGTTTTGACCGGGAAAATGAGCATGCGGGTCATGTCGGGTTTTATGTCGGCAAAAAAGGTGATAAATACCTCGTTTTAGGGGGAAATCAAGGAGGGGATAACACAAACCCTGGCAGCGTTTGCGTGAGATTGTTCCCTAAAAACAGATTGTTGAGTTTTCGATGGCCAGAGCAAGTTTTGTCTAAGAATAGGTATGAGTCTTTAGAGATCGCATTTGTATAAATCCAACTAAGGAAACAATCTCAACTTTGAGAAACACAAATAATTTGTTTGACTATGAATCAATTGGAAATCAAGGTGAAAATAGGCGGAGATGATTTTACAAGCCACTTTTCCCATCTTAATATCAGCCAATCAATTGGCAGACATCATCAGTTTGTGCTCCAACTCAGCAATGAAGACCGTGCTGCTCATTTTAAAGGCTCTTTAGCAGATGCTTCCAAAAAATGGATCGGCAAACCACTAAAAATTGACGGGATTTTCGAGGGAGTGGTTACGTCGGTTGGTCTCTCCCGCTCGCGTACCGGAGGGAGCGACTTTATTGTTCGTGGGCAAAGCCCCACGACTTTGGCCGACGACGGCGCCCACACCCGTGCGTTCGGCGAAAAAACCCTCAAACAAATCTTGGACGAGGCCATAAAACCCTACGAAAGCAAGTTCTCGGAGCTGAAACTCAAGCCCCAATACACGAAAAAGATAAAATACTGTGTTCAGTACCGCGAGAGCAATTTCGCATTTATCAACCGCTTGGCCGCTCGCTATGGCGAGTGGTTTTACTACGACGGCCTGAAATTGGTGTTTGGAAAGCCCGACAGCGGAAGCAAAATCCGCCTAAACTTCGAGCGCGACCTCACTTTTTTTGACATTTCAGTCAAAACCTTGCCGGTCAATTTCAAATTGATGGGCTACGATTACAAGAACAACGATTTCCCCAAAAAAGACGCAGCGTACGAAGCGCCAGAAAACGAATACGCCAAAATCGCCTTAGACAAATCAAAAAACGAAGTGTATCCAGAAAAAACCTCCATGCCCATCCATTTTGGCATGAACGAGGACGACCTTGGGCAAATCGCTCAACTTCGCCAAAACGTACACCTCAGCGAAATGGTGGTCGTGAGCGGCACTTCAACCAACCAAGACTTGCGCATCGGCAGCATCATCGAGATCGTTGACCCGCGTTCAGATTTGCAAGTGGGCGGCAACGACAACTACGGCAAATACATCGTGACACAACTGACCCATGAAATGCTGACCAATGGCGAAGGATATTCCAACCATTTTGAGGGCATCCCTGCCGAATCTGTTATCCCAACATTGTCTGTTTCCCCCGATCCACCTTTCTGCGAAATGCAAGTGGCCGAAGTAAAGGAAAACAAAGACGACAAAAGCATGGGCCGGGTACGGGTACAATTTATATGGCAAAAAGAAGCCAAAGGCGACGATAGCATGAGCCCTTGGATTCGGGTGACAGCCCCGATGGGCGGCGGCGACAAAGGTTTTTACATGGTGCCCGAAAAAGGCGACCAGGTGCTGGTGGCCTTCGAGCACAACAACCCGGAACGCCCCTTTGTGCTCATGGCGGGCATGTACCACAAAGATGCCAAGCCGGAACACCACGATGCCGACAATCTCAAAAAGGCCATTAAGACCAAAGGCGGCCACCAAATCCTGATGAACGACGAGAAAGGCAAGGAGAGCATGGCGCTGAGCAGCCCCACCGATTTTTCAGCCGCAGCATCCGAAGGGGTTATGAACCTGACCGCCAAAGGGTCTATCACCATCAAAAGCGACAGTGGCGACATCATCATTGACACGCCCGCAACCATCAAAATACACGCCAAGACCATTGAAATAAACGCGGATTCGTCTATCACGCTGGGTGCGCCAAAAATTGAAATAAACGCTGCTCAAGACCTCAAGGCAACGGGAGGAAAGGTAAGCGTGGAAGGTCAGGCTTCGGCAGATTTCAAAGGGTCTGGAAAGGTAAACATTGAGTCGTCAGGGATCACCAGCATCACTGGCAGCATGCTCAAACTAAACTGATGAATGGCGGACAAAATTTTTTATTCCATGCCGTTCGTTACCGAACATTTGGGGCGGAAAACCAGCTTTCAGCACTGCGACCTGGCTACTTCCGTGCGCCAAAATATCCGTTTGCTGCTGGTCACGCCACCTGGCCGGGTTCGATACGACCCTTATTATGGATGCCGAATCCATTGGTCACAGTTTTTGGCAGACAACCGGGCCATGGAAGGCAAAAAAGTAGAAGAACGCTTCAAACAGACCATAGAAGAGAACATCGAGCAATTGATCCTGCGTTTTGAACCTCGGCTCGACTTGAAGGAAGTGACCCTGGATATCAGGCAAAGCCCTGAAAATCAAAAACCCTGGACCAGTCGTGAATTTGCCAAGACCAAACGCAACGTTATCCAGGTAATCGTTGCGGTACGCGGGTTGATAAAGCCCGAATTTGCTTTCGGCCAAAGCCTTGAACTTGAAGATACAATACCCTTGATGTAAACCAAACCGTATAAAACGTGAATCGGACATCGCCGCAAATAAAACGCGATATGCTGGAGTGGGTAAAGAAACACCTGCATATCCGAACTTCAGACGAGTGGGGCTACGATACCCTCGAAGCCGACCCTTTGGTACATGTGCTCATTGGCGCCTGTGCCTCTGAAGCACAATTGGTGCATGAGGCCATCCTGGAATCGGACGAACGCTTGCAGCAACGGCTTTTG
>JANMME010000009.1:0-1737 GCA_031373015.1 Saprospiraceae bacterium | reverse complement strand
CACTTTAAAACGCGGGTTGGAAAAGTTTGCTGTTTGGGTAAATGCTTTCTCGGCATTTTCTGACGATGGTTGATTTTTTGCCATGCAACTTCTCCGTAAACCGTAGCCCAAAGGGAATCTATGTTTATAGCATGAGAACACGATTTTTTCCGCAAATCCCGAAGGGATTTAATGTTTTTAGCACGGTTTTTACATAAAATCCCTTCGGGATTCCTACGAAACAACCCATTTCTGTACTATAAACATAGATTCCCTTCAGGAATTTGGGAGCGGCTGGATAGTAAAAAGAAGGTGTTCAATTATTCGAAGCAGAGGTTTTGTTTAACCTAATGCATCGAACTTTTGAACACCTTGGAAAGACTTATCCCAATTAGATCAGGATTACGTCATCTACTACGTAATCCAAAGTCTCCTGCCCACATACGGCCGCAAAATAAAAACGGTAATTACCTGCTGGAAGGCCCGAAAACGAGATGTAGGTCGAGCCAGTGGTAAACATCGAGCTGGTGTAATTATCGTTCGTCCTGGTGTAAAAGACCTTGTACTCGGTCGCGCCGGAAACCGCGCTCCAGCTGTACGAAACAAACCCTGCCGATTGATCCGTTTTGGTCAGGTTTTGGATTGGGCAGGTAAGGGGTTGGAGCATTGGGGGTGTCGAGAAACTGGATGCCCCCGGCAAAAGGAAAAGTGCCAACATGAGTCCTTTGAACCATCCTTGCCGTGTTGCTTTAATTTCATTTTTCATTGTTGAAAAAATTTGGTGAATGAAATAATTGACACGGCAAAGGTCCAAGGGGCTTGACTGCCCCGACCCTACTAAATTGATTTACAATTGTTTATGGAAATTTTTAGAAATTTCTGGAAATTGCGGGAATGAGAAGAGGGTGGCCTACAAGGGGGGGCATGGCCATTCCCCGGGTGTCATCCTGAGCGCAGCGAAGGATCTGACCGCGCAAGATTGCCATAAACCATTGGCCAGATCCTTCGCTAATCGCTCAGGATGACACTCGGGGAATGGGACGGTGGATACACGATATTTGAAGGGCCGAAAGTTGGGGACTACATACTAAACTTGGGTTAATTCAAGGACATTGACCTAAAGGCCATGCCACCATTTGCGAGACGCCCTCTTCATCGGCCTTCACAAATGGGCGGCTATTGTAATTTTACCGCCCCCTCTACAAAGTGTTGAAAGGACTCCCAGTACTTGGAGAACAACTGGGGCTGGTCATTTTTTGTGAATTCCATCACGGGGCAATCAGCCCTTTTGATGCCGTACAAGTAATTGGAAGCCATCATTTTGGCGCCTTCCATTTTACTGTCCACCACCAGTATTTGACTGAAAGGGATGTGCCTGTAGAGAAAAACCTCAAAGGAGCCGGCCAGATGCATGGATTCAAACTCCTTGCACAAGGATTTCAGCCGTTCTATGTTCCTTTTTGTTTCGATAATAGCGTCTTTTTCAAAGGTTTGAACTTTGGCGCGGTCCTCAAAATAGATCCTCGCTTCCTGTGAATCCGGGTCTAAAAGATAGCTTTTGATGTTCACCCCCTTTCGCAACAATTCCATGATGTGCGCTTTGAACGCCTTGTCATTTTGGGATATGAAATACCCGGTATAGGAATTGAGCCGCACGCCTATTTCAAGCACCTCTTTCCGCGCCGCTGCGATAAACTTCGTTTTCTCCTGTATCGAAACGCGGCCATTGACATGAAGGATGAATGCTGGCGACTTCTC
>JANMME010000483.1:0-2925 GCA_031373015.1 Saprospiraceae bacterium | reverse complement strand
AAAGAGCCATTGGTTTTGGGGAGAAAAAATAGGCGCATTGGAAACCGTGGCGAAACATTTTGATACCGGCACGGGTTTGCCATCATAAGCAAATTCGTTTTTGGAAGGATCGCCGATGGTGGTTTCGAATTGCCCAAAAAGCGGGTTCAGACTGAGGCTGAAAAGAGCGCTGACGAGCAGCGTTTTTAATTGGGTTGTCATGGTTTAAAAAGTTTAAAAGTGATCAATATGAATTTTGAATGTATTCCATTGAAGGGGCCTAAAAACAACAAGCGCCTATCCCCGGTGTGATCCGGAAATAGGCACTTGCTTATGGCTTGGGATTTGGCATAATTAGGCTTTTAGGATTTGCAAAAGTATGGCGATTTATTTTAAACTTCAAAATATTTAGGGCGTTATTTTGCTTAACCCCCAATAAATCTGCCAGAAGAAAAACCTCACAAATCCTTCCCCCGAAACACCCTCACCGCCACTCCTATCGGCACAAATACCCACAACAACAGCACGGCCACCGCAATCAGGGATAAAGCCTCACATCCGCTAGTGCCTGCCTCAGAATAATTCGATCAGGTGCATTAAGATCAAGTATTTTAACAGTCGCACGTCCAATGAGCGATTTCGATAGGATGAGTCCATTCTCCGCTTCAAAATGCTCGCCCCAAACATCAGAACGGGGATTGAAGAGTGGAACGAAAAGTCGGTTTCCATCCAGATAGGTACCTATGTCAGCGCCTTTGTTGCGGTTGCAAGTGCCACAAGCAAGAGCCAAGTTTTCAAGGTCAGTCATTCCTTCGTGTTTGAGGCTGATGACATGATCCATTTCAAAAGAATAATAGGATGCGACTTGGGGCAGATGGCAGTATTCGCAACAGTACCTAGCACGTTGGGCAACCAAAAGGCGGATCGTATCGGGGATGTAGCGGCTCATGCACTCAATTGACGGTAGGCGTGCGCTTTTGCCAGAGATATCAGATGGTCGAGTGCTAAAATGCGGTCTAATTCCTGCATTTCTTCTGCCGTGATTTGTCCTTCCCGGTTTTTGTCCAACAAATGTCGAAGCCGCGCTTGAGCGGACTCCGAGGGGCGCAACTGAACAATCTTCTGTGGATCGAGATTTGCCAACACTACAGCAATCTCATCATAAGCCGGGATAGCGAAACTCATAGTCAACCATATTTTTCCACAAAGTAATAGAACAAAACGTTCAAGTACAACTTTTTCTGTTGAAAAATATCCCGGAATTCAGTTCCTGGGTACTTAGCCTGACAGTATGGCAAGGAAGCCAACAACAGCAACCCCTCACAAATCCTTCCCCCGAAACACCCTCACCGCTACTCCAATCGGCACAAACACCCACAGCAACAACACAAAAACCGCAAACCCAATCCCCCAGCCTGTACCCAAAAATTCCCGGAACAATGCCCCGGTATAACCCATCAAGGCAGAAATATCCATTTGAAGCAATACCACCACCCGTGCTAGGTCAATCGGGTTGAGTGCAATGACTGCAACCATCGCTTTCTCTAACGGGTAATCCGCAAAACTGAACATGAGGAACAACACCAGCGCATCGTACAACAAGGCGAAGTAGAACCACAACAACAAGGCCACGCCGATGCCTTTTGCCTTGTCGCGGGTAAGCACGGAGGCCAGGAGCGCGATGGACACAAAAGCCACCGAAAGCCCCGCCGCTACGATTACAAGGGTTAAGCCCGTTGCGCCCGCAGCGAAAAGCATGACGGGGGTACCAAGACCCACCAATACCGCCAATATCATGGCGACCGCCAAGCCGAAAAACTCACTCCAGACAATGACACTGCGCCGAATGGGCTGTGCAGCAAGCAGTTCGATGAACTCCGAGGCATTGTAAAAGTGAATGGTGGCAAAAACAATGCTCACCAATGGCGTGACAATCAAGACTACATTCAGGAGACTGACCAGACCCTTCGTCGGGTCACCGCTCAGGTTGAACAAACCAAATGACACCGCCAACAGGAACAGGGTGTAACCAATGACAATCCGATTTTGCAGGATGTCGTACAGGACGTATTTAACGATTCGGAGCACGGTGATTGATTCGATTAGGACGATTGATTCGATTTGAATGATTGGGACGATTGGTTTGAGTAACGAGCCAATCGAATCAATCGTCCCAATCGAATCAATCGAATCAATTGTCTTGCATTATCCGCGCCAGGGCACGGTTGAGTTTGTCCTCGCCAGTGCGGGATTTCAGTTGTTCTATAGACTGGTAAAACTGGACTTTGCCCTCAATGATGTACATCACATCGGTGGTGAGTTCTTCCAAATCGCTGAGAATATGGGAAGTAACCAGCACGATTTTGCCTTTCGCTTTTTCTACCAACACCTTTTCCTTTAAAATTTCGGAGGCTACTGGGTCAAGCCCGGCGGTCGGTTCGTCCAACACCAGCACGGTGGGGTCGAACAAAAAAGCGAGGCAGGCGCTCACTTTTTGGCGGGTGCCGCCAGAAAGGGTTCGCATGGTTTTGTGGGAAAATTTTTCGACTTCAAAAGCCCGCATCAAATCATCGTCTAGGTGCGTAAACGTTTCGCGCCGAATTTCCTTTATCATGTCAAACACCTGCCCGACGCGCATATTGTCGGGATAGCGCCCGATCTGGGGCATGTACCCGATATGCTGCCGGTAATCCCAATTACCGAGAATGCGCTGGCCATTCAACGTCAAGTCGCCGCTGTCGGGAATGACAAGGCCGAGCAGGCATTTCAAAAAGGTCGTTTTCCCGGAGCCGTTTGGTCCAACGAGCGACACTGCCTGCCCGGCCTCCATGCGGACGCTCACGCCGTCGAGGGCCTTGAGCTTGCCGAAAGATTTGGATAGGAGGGTAGATTCTAGCACGGCTTTTTATGAAGCAATGATGAATGAGAATTGGTTTTGCCGCGCCA
>JANMME010000089.1:0-2875 GCA_031373015.1 Saprospiraceae bacterium | reverse complement strand
TTTTTTTTTTTCTCCATCTTTTTTGTTGTTTTTTTGGGGGTGTAACCGTGTGGTTTTTTAGTAACCACCCTTTTTTCCCCCCCCCCAATTCACCGCTATCAACCAACAACTTATGACCTGGTTAGAATCACTCAACTCCCTTATTAGCCCCTCCATTGTCAGTTTGATCGTATCGGCTGGCATAGGCCTGATCATTGGGCTGGAGCGAGAATTCAACACCAAGGACGACCCTGGCCATGTAGGCGGCATACGCACGTTTGTGCTGGTGGCAGTTTTGGGCAACGTGGCAGATTGGATTTCAAAACAAACCACAACGGAACTATTGATCGCCGTTTCAGCAGGTTTCTTTTTATTGGTCTGTGTGGCGTACTATATTCAAACACAAAAAGGGAAGATTGGCTTGACGACCGAAGTGGCCTTGCTGCTCACCTTTCTTTTGGGCATCGCCACCTCTAAGGGCTTGATGCAAGAATCGCTCGCCGTGGTGGTGCTGATGACCACTGTGCTCTCGCTTAAAGACCAGTTGCACGGTTTTATCCAGAAGATTACGGAGGAAGAGTTGTTTGCCTTCATCAAGTTCATCGTGCTGGCCTTGCTCATCATGCCCATGTTGCCCACCAATCCTTTCGGGCCTGACAACTTGCTGACGCCGCGCGACTTGGGATTTATAGTGGTATTGGTGCTGTCCATCAGTTTTACAGGGTACTTGTTGCTGAAATTTGGCAACCCACAAAAAGGCATCCTGCTCACAGCCGTTATTGGAGGTTTGTTTTCATCTACCCTAATCGCCTGGGTATTTTCATCCAAAAGTCGGGAACGGGCAGACCTCTCCCCTGCTTATGGCTCTGGGATTGTTTTGGCTTCTACGATCATGTTTATCCGGGTGTTTGTTTGGGCATCCATCTTTGCTTTCCCGGTGGCAAAAGAGTTGTTTTTGCCCCTCTTGGTGATGCTTTTGGTCAGTTTGGTGCCGACTTGGCAAGTGCTTCGGCACCACAAAAACCCGAATGATGTCACGCCTCTTTCCCCTGGAAACCCTTTGGACATCAAAAACGCTATCTTCTTTGTATTGATATACATTGGCATTACCCTGCTCATGTCGGCCTCCCGCCAATGGCTCAACCAAGCCATGACCTATCTTTCGGGTGCTGTGGCTGGCATTGCCGATATTGATGCCATCACGATTTCAACGGCCAAATGGGCCTCAACGCCCGCCGGGCAAAGCCGCGAAGCCGCCATCATCATTTTGCTCGCCGTGATGTCCAACTCGCTTTTTAAATGGTTGGTCAGTGTATCCAGGGGACATGCCGCATTGCGCAAGCCTGTAAGCTTGGGCTTTGGTCTGGTGTTGGCGGTAGGCTTGGGATGGTTGGCTTTTTGGTGGACGCGGCACTAGAAAATCTCAAACTCTTTCAAAGTAGGATCGTTGTTGCGTACCCAAAAGGGCACGAGCGGGATCTTGATCCGAGGTGTTGGCCCATACATGGCAGCAGTGACCTGAGTAGGCTTGCTCGCGCCTGGAGAAGCATCTGCCGCATCACTTTGCGAACTGCTACCAATAGCAGGCAACTTGTCAGGGACTGATTTTGAGGTGGCAGGAGTGGAGGGATTTTTCATGCCGGTCAAATTTGCCGCAAATTTCGGACACAGCCTATTAGCAGCCAATGACAGCGATGAAGGGGGTGGGGGGATTTTTGTCATGCCCGTTAATGAGGAGTGTCATTGCCACCAGTAACATTTTTCCCGAACTTTGCTCAAAATTGCTAGCCATGAAAATACAAGTTTCCGCACACATGACCATTGCTGCCTTGCAGCAGGCATTCAGCGAATGCTTCCCGTATTTATCGCTGTCATTTTTTACCAAACCGCACGACATATACCAGTCCAGCCCAGTCAAATACCTCATTACCGAGCGGGACATATTTTTGGAGCGTATTGAAGCGCACCCACACAACGCAAGTATAGAAATCTCCGCCGACATGAAAGTGAGCGAACTCGAGCAACTGTTCGAACAGGAGTTCGGGCTTCATGTACAGGTGCTTCGCAAGGAAGGGAACTCATGGACGGAGACTACCCTCACCGACAATCTAAGCCTGCGCGAGCAAAATGAACATGGCGCGCTGGCCAAGGATACTGATTTCCACCTCGCACATATCGCTGATTACCAAGACGCTCGAACAGAGTGGTATCTAGGATAAATTCACAACCAGGAAGGCACGCTCATCCTTGACTTCATCGAAACCAAGAACGGCAATCAGGTTTGGCGCGGGGCAGCGGTTGGCGTGTTGGAAAACTTGAGGCCGGAGGAAGCGGATGCCCGCATAAAAGCCGCCGCAGAGGCAATTTTTAAGAAATACCCGGAGAAGCCCATTCCAAGTGCAATTCAGTAGTCTCCATGGAAAATACATTCGCACACTATTATCTGGAGGCCTTCATCCGCCCCCGGAAAGTTTTTGACGAACTGCTAACCGACCCACGAAGCCTGCGGTTGGGTTCGTCGTTTATCAACTTTTCTTCTTGATATTCAATCGCTAATCAATACTTTGAATGCCAAGCTGAACACTGCGTACAAGCTCTCCATCCCATTGGCTTTGATTAGTATGAGTTTGTTTATCTGGAAGTCCGAACGAACCAAAGAAGGCGCTTGGCCGCTTCAGGCCAAACATCCCGGCCAAACGCATGTTGATATGGAAAAACCCGGGAAGCCGAGTCGGTGGAATACCTTGCGGGCATTGCGGGTGTTGAAAAATCTTGATTAAAAACTTCCGAACAGGTGCTAAACCTAATTTTTTGACAGGATGTACAGGATAAACAGGATGGAGTCGGCTTCGCCGACGCTTCTACATGTATCACAGCAAGTCGGCGAAGCCGACTC
>JANMME010000478.1:0-1502 GCA_031373015.1 Saprospiraceae bacterium | reverse complement strand
AGGCGCATTCGAGCCGCGAGAATCCGTGAAAGGCGACCTGGCCCGCTCGGTTTTTTACTTCTACACCATGTATCGCGCCCAAGCGAACCTGGCCGACCCGAACTATTTTGAACTGCAGCGCCCCACACTTTGCCAATGGGCAAAACAAGACCCGGCAGATTCCGCAGAATTGCGCAAAACTTGGCTTATATCTCATTATCAAGACGGGAAACCAAACCCATTTGTCATAGACTGTACGCTGGCGAGCCGCTGCTGGTGCCCGGGCGTGACGCCCAGTTGTCTGGTCGGCACTGATGCCTCTGCTGCGCCCTTTGGAGGCGCACTGCGTGTATGGCCCAACCCAGCGAACGAGATGCTTTTCTTCCAGGTAAAAAAGGAAGGTCCGGCTACGGTCGCGCTTCTGGATTTTCTGGGCAGGACGGTGATGGTCCAAGAAACTGGGAATGAACAGGGCTTTTTCTTCTTAAAAAATTTGCCACCTGGGGTGTATGTCCTGGAAGTTCGGGGCAAAAACCCGCGCCAGTGCCAGAAAGTGGTGGTGGAATAAATTCCCCTAGAAAGATTACCTTGTCACTTGCCAAAACGGTAGAACGTCTACTTTTGCCCACTCAAATCATCTAGTCACCCCTCCTTCGCCAAGGCTACGGCGGGTAAACAACCCATAATGCTCGATCTCCTCACCCAACTCCTCGATTTCATCCGCCACCTCGACGTCCACCTTGAAAACATCATGCGGGACTACGAATTGATGACCTACCTCATCCTCGCACTCATCATTTTTTGTGAAACGGGGCTTGTGGTCACGCCCTTCCTGCCAGGCGATTCGCTGCTGTTTGCTGCGGGCGCCATCACCGCCAAAACGGGTATTCTGAACGTTTGGCTGTTGATCCCGCTCTTGTTTTTCGCGGCCATTTTGGGCGATAACACGAATTACTTTTTCGGCAAATTTCTGGGCGAGAAGGTGTTTGTCAAGGACTATTGGTTTTTAAAACGCAAGTACATTGACCAAACGCACGAGTTCTATGAGAAGCACGGTGGACGGACGCTTATCATTGCGCGTTTTGTGCCGATTGTGCGCACTTTTGCGCCTTTTGTGGCTGGTGTGGGTGAGATGGCTTACCGAAAATTTATCGCTTATTGTGTGGCTGGCGGCATCTTTTGGGTGTCATTGCTGACCCTGGCGGGCTACTTTTTTGGGCAAATCCCGATTGTGAAAAACAACTTTGAAGTCGTGGTGATTGGGATTATTTGCATCTCGGTTTTGCCGATTTTGGTGGGAGTTGTGCGGTCAAAATGGGGGAAGAAGTAACGAAATTGGATTTGCGGTTTCACTACTCGATACAGGACTTTTTAATTCTAGATTCGTATGAATTTTATATTTTTGACAGGATTAACAGGATAGACAAGATGGTGTCGGCTTAGCCGACGGTTTAGCAAAGTAGGCGGAGCCGACAACATCCTGGGTATCGTGTTAATAATTTCAAAAAAAATAATTGGGTGGG
>JANMME010000475.1:0-8221 GCA_031373015.1 Saprospiraceae bacterium | reverse complement strand
CAGATCAAGTAAAGTATTGATTGCCGGGCAATGCAAGTGCAGGGTAGATTGGTCAGAAAGCCGACATTCCTCGTCCTCCTCCTCATTAGAAGGATACCTCAGCATGACACACCCTAATCTGAATTTCTCATTTATCCCGTATTGTTTCAGGAGAACTGACGGCGAGTGGGTATTTTCAGCCAGTGTGTCAAAAGTCATTTTAGTAGACAGACAGCGACTTCTTTCATTAATTGCAGGAAATACCGAAAACTTTAAACAAAGCGGCTCGTATCAGATTGTTCAAAATTTCCTAAATCAACATGAAGATTTAGTATGAAAAAACTAACTGCTGTTTCTTTATTCTCCGGTTGCGGGGGATTTGACTGGGGAGTCGCTAACAATGGTGTTGATATCATTTGGGCAAATGACATTAACCCTGCTTCTGCTTCTGCCTACAAAAGCATTTTCCCAAAGGTAGAGTTTGTCAACAAAGACATCCGACTTGTAAAAGATTTTCCACAGGCTGATATCCTTATAGGCTGCTATCCATGTACTGGCTTTAGTGCTGCCGCGCGAAGACGCTGGAAGAATCTATACGAGAGAGATTTGCACGCCAATGATAAAAATTTTCTTTTTCAGGAATTTCTTCGAGCTATTGACATCGTTAAGCCCAAATTGATTTTTATTGAAAATGTTCGTGGTATGCTCTCCGCTGAGAAAGGCTTTTTTATCAACGAACAATTGGAAGGCCTTGCAAAGAGGGGGTTTGATGCCGTCAACCCTATGCTACTCAATGCCGCTGATTACGGTGTGCCCCAAACTCGACAGCGAGTATTTATGGGAGGCTTTCACCGAGACTTAGGGCTGTTGGCTTTCGACAAGCCAATCCCCTCTCATGGCAAGAAAGGCGGACAACCGCACATCACCCTGCGAGAGGTTATAGGAGAAATGGCCGAGTGGCCAGTTGGAGAATTCTGTGAACAGACTTTTCACGGACACTTTCTTACACGCAATCGCAAACGCAGCTGGGATGAACCCAGTTTTACAATCGTGGCGCACGGTCACCATGTACCTCTTCACCCTTCAGGAGATTCCATGGTTTATGTATCGAAAGACAAATGGATGCTTCAAGGTGCTATAAATCGAAGACTTTCTTGGCGCGAGTGTGCTCGGATACAGGGTCTGCCAGATCATATAGAGATTGAGGGTAGTCTGCTTACCAAGTATAAGGTAGTGGGGAATTCTGTCCCTCCTGAGTTGGCTAGGAGAGTGAGCGAAAAAGCTGTTGGCACTCTGCTGGAAGTTATTTGACACTTTCTAAAACTTCCATTGTTACTTGCCCCTTTTTTGCTGATGTCCGGGCATTGCATGGCGTCCATTCCCCCTTTGAGAGTGCTCTGAGAGGTAGGTGAACAAAAGAATGTATCAATTGGCGAAGCGACAAGGCGCTCAATACCGCGTCGTATAAGGATTAAACGTCCGCCAACTATGCCAAAACTCCTGATAGGCCGGGATTTTTGTAAGATTCCCATCGGCAGGATTGACGGCCCGGCCAAGCAAATCCCATCGCTTTTCGCCCAAGCTAAAAGTGTCGTTTTGAAAAGTAAAAACAGCGGCGGCATCGGGCCGTTTGTAGGCAACGAAGCTGACATTATCTTTGGCCAAGGCTACCACAATGGGCTGGTTGCCCACTTGATCCTGAATAATCCGTTCTGTTTTCAACCTGTTCCAATCAAAGGCTTTTGCGTGTTGCTTGTCGGTGGCGATACCAACTACCCAGGATTTTTCCTTCCAGGAAGCTGTGTCGCTGCGCGTGAGTTTGCCGCGCCCGATGCCCAGGTCGTAGGTGTCCATGCTGTCGTATTCCTCTTGAAAAGAAGGGTCGCGCTGCATCACCAGACTGTTGGGGTACAAATCCAACCATTCGTGTAGAGACGTTTGAGTGAAGGCGATTTCGGGTAATGCATTGCCTTTGAGGGGGCCTGCCACAGCCTCGCCCGTCGCCTGCCGCCACCAGCTATGGGTACTGGCATCTTCGAACATGGCGTTGAAATGGTCCATACCGACCAAGCGAAAAGCCTCTGGTTTCCCGTTCACTGTTGGAGAAAATACGCGCCCGGTGCGGCAAACCGTACAATACGTCACCATCACCGGAGTGCCGCCCACGGTGTCGAGCACCTGGTGGTGATACCCCATAAACTGGATGGGGTATGCTTTGGCTTGTCCGTTTATTTCGATGCCCAGAACGAGTTTGTCGGGCTTCACGGTGTTGATTTTGGCCTCGGCCATGCGTAAGTCGCGGGGTTGGAGAAACATTTCATCCGCCGCCATTTCAAAGTTGAACAGATATCCCACTATGATCGCAAAGGCCAGCAAAGCACTTGAAATCCAGGGTGACACACGGAATGCTGGAAGCAAGCCCAAAAAGATCATGACACTGAAAATCCCTCTAAATCCCCAACGCCATTGATACAGACAGAATGCTAAATCAATACTATCCATGCGTTGGCTCCCTGGCATCGGCATAATGAAGTACACATTGGCAATTTCAAAAAGGATAATCCCGATGATGCCGAAGTAAAAAAGGGTTTTCATGAAAATGATAGTCAGATTTTACGGCAAGGTCGGGAACATAGTAGAGACCGTTGGTTAGGATTTGCTTAGTTTGTTCAAATTTGCCGCACTTTTGCGCACATGAAAAATGGGGGGATAACGGTAGTGCTTACAACGTTTCGAAAGTTTCATCCCGACCTAGTCGGGATCGGAAAGTTCGTCGTACTCGCCACTATCTGCCTTCTGCAACTCCCTACCGCCAGTGCCCAAATTGTGGACTCCCTCGAGGCGCTTCTGCTTACAGCTCCGGCCGATACTCACCGGGTCACAATTTTGACAAATTTAGCTTGGGAGATCCTTGACTTTGAAAAAGACAAGGCCGAATCAAAAATTCAGGAAGCGATCACGCTTGCACAAAAATTGAATTTCAAGGCAGGCGAAGCCACGGCCTGGAACCGCCTCGGTGTGTTGGAAGATACCAAGGGTAATTACCGGAAAGCAATTGAGCATTATGAAAAGGCGCTTTTGTTTCGTCAATCCCTCAAAGATCAGGGGGGGGAAGCCAATGTGCTCGTGAACCTGGGCAATGCTTATGAATCGCTGGGCGATTTACAATCGGCCATCAAATACCACCGTGGAAGCCTGGCGATTTATGAAATTTTGCATGACACGATTCGCATAGCCCGGGCATATACCAATATAAGCAGTGTACTTTCTTCCGGAGGGTCTTACCCGGATGCATTTACTGAACTGAACAAAGCGCGGCTTCTGCTTGAAAATACGGGCGATACGGCAACTGTTTTCAAGGTTTATACACAAATCGGTCATAATCGCCTCGATCTGGACATGTACGCTGATGCAAAGCTATGGTACGAAAAATCCTTAAAGTTGCGGCAAATGGCAGGCGACTCCATTGATATTGCCGATGGATTGACGGATTTGGGCAATGCATTGGATGAGATGGGAAGTGAATCGAAGAACAAAAACTTTTCCGAACAGGCTTTTCAATGTTATATACAGGCTTTGAGCATTTATCGTTTCCTGGACATCCAGCCCAGCGTTGCTACGCTTTGCAATAACATTGGAGATGCGCTTAAACATCTTGACCGAAATGCAGAAGCAATGGCCTACCTGCGTGAGTCGGAAAAAATCCTGACCGGCCTCGATGATCAGCCGGAACTGATGAAGACTTACAATACACTCAACGATGTCTTGTCGCGGCTGGGCAGGCCGCGTGAATCTTTGGCGTATATACGCAAGTATGAAGCGATTGCAAAGCAGATTGGCGACAAAAACAGCGAGGTGGGGGCGCTCAAGGATTTTGCCCGCGCTTATGCCCAGTTGGGAAACTATGTCAAGGCTTATGAATATGCAGACCTTTACAACGAAGAACGTTTTAAACTTTTAAGTGTAAAACGCGCCCAGGGTATCGAGACAGAGATGGCTCAAACCGCTGCCAAAGAACAAGAGTTGGCACTCGACCGTGAAAAAGCGGCTGCAGCGATTCGAAAAGCAGAGTTCGAACGGGTAAGCGCTATTCGAAATGCACTTCTCGGAGGTGCGGTATTATTGGTGTTGTTGGTGGCACTCTTGTTCAGCCGCAACAGACTCCGCGCACGCGCCAACCGCCTTTTGACCGCCCAAAACGCCACCATCGAGCGCGAGCGCCAACGCGCTGATAATTTGCTGCAAAACATATTGCCCGAAAAAACGGCAGAGGAACTCAAAACTTATGGTACCGTAAAACCCGTTCACTATGAATCGGTTACAGTGCTTTTTAGTGATTTCAAGAACTTTACCACCATTGCCGAAACCATGTCTCCGGAAGACTTGGTAAAAGAATTGGACGAACATTTCAGGCTCTTTGATGAGATCGTGGCCCGTCACGGTCTGGAAAAAATAAAGACCATCGGCGATGCCTATATGTGCGCCGGCGGCCTGCCGGAACCGAACGAAACCCATGCGCTCGACACTGTGCGGGCCGCTCTCGAAATGCAGTATACGCTTCGTGAACTAGGCGCAAAAAAAGCCGCCGCTGGCAAACCGTTTTTTGAAATGCGCATCGGCATCAACACCGGCCCTGTGGTGGCGGGCGTGGTGGGCAGCCACAAATTTGCTTACGATATCTGGGGCGACACAGTGAACACGGCAGCCCGACTCGAGCAGGGTGGCGAGCCAGGCAAAATCAATATCTCAGAAACGACATGGGAAAGGGTGCGCGATGAGTTTACCTGCTCGTTCCGGGGCAAACTTCCGGCAAAGAACAAGGGGGAGATTGCGATGTATTTTGTGGAATCTACCTCAACGGATCCCCAAAATCATAATCAATAAACACCTCGTCCAGCAAGGGGTCGTCGCCGGGGTGGTAGCCTTGTTTTAGGTCGTAGCCCCAGATCTTGCCAAGGGTGCTCCAATAAGCAGCAGTTGTTCCGCCCCGTGTGGTTCGGATCACGTCGTAGAATGACATTTGCAGTTCGCGCTCGATCATTTTCACCAGCACTTTGCCTTCGGTTTTGGAGAGGTCTTTCATGCGCTCCGTCATGTCTTCTTTTAGCTCCTGGTGTTCGTGACGAAAGTGACGTTTGCGTTGGTGCTTGTTCATGTCCTTTGTTTCCTCCTCCATTTCCTGATATATTTCCACTGCTTGCACCGCATAAGGGTAAACCCGCTTGGCCGCCCAGTTGTAGCGACGAAACTGTTTTTGTTCTTCTATATCCTTGAATTTCCGTTGTGCCACCAAACGAGCCGGGTGCAGCGACATGAGGAAGGTGCTGTCGCCGTTCACGATTTCGAGCGTGGCCCAAGCGCCGGTTCGGGGCGGGGGCTCAGGGCTCGGGGGCTGGGCAGATGCTGACCCTGTCAGGAGCAGTAATAGAATGGACAGAAATGGCAGGTAAACTTTCATAATAAAGTGCTTTTCAACAGTTATTGGGACGGACGAGCCGACAAATGTAACCCAGAAGTTGCTTGACTTGCTAAGGATACTTGTTGGTTTGTAGTCTCAAAATTCATATTGTCAGGTAATAACGAAGAAAAAAGATTAATAAGGCTGTCAAACAAAAATTTATTGCCAATTTTGTACAACTTTTCCTCCTGTATATTGCTCCGTTATGAAAAAGTTATTCCTTGCCTTCTTGTTCTTTTTTCCCACCGTCATTTTTGCCCAAAATTTTTGGCACGACGTAGCGGAGGGCTCCATACCATTGGTCGGCGAACGAAGGATCGTGCCACGCTTGTTCAGAACCGTACAATTCGACCTAAACGTACTGCAGCCTCTGCTCGCTGCTGCGCCACTGCGGTTCAGCCCGGCTGCTGCTGGCAACACGCTGACCCTCGAACTTCCAACTCCTGACGGCCATACGAGCCGCTTTTTGCTCACGGAATCGCCCACCATGATGCCTGATTTACAAGCCAAGCACCCGGATATCCGCTGTTATACGGGCAAGGGCATTGACGAGCCAGGAGCCTTATTGAAATGTGACCTGACGCCGCATGGATTTCACGCACAGGTGCTGCGCGGGGAGGGCGGAGATTGGTTTATTGACCCCTTTAGTTTTGGCGACCGCGCCCACTACACCGTTTATTTCAAAAAAGACTATCCCCGACCTGCGGGGAAAACATGGAACTGTCAGGTGGATGATAGCAACAGGCCAAAAGACCATGACCAAGCCATTGCCGAACAAGGCGATTGCAAATTGAGAGAATACGCGCTCGCCTTGGCTTGTACGGGCGAATACGCCGTATATCACGGCGGGACAACCGCTGCGGCTGAAGCGGCCATGAACACCAGCCTCAACCGCGTGAACGGCGTTTTTGAAATTGATATGGCCATTACCATGATTTTGGTCAACAACAACGACACGCTCATTTTTCTGGATGGCAGCACTGACCCTTATTCCAACAACAACGGGGGGGCCATGCTAGGCCAAAATCAGACTACCTGCAACAACAGAATAGGTAACACCAACTACGACATAGGCCATGTGTTCAGTACAGGCGGCGGCGGGGTGGCCAATTTGGCTTGTGTGTGTGTTAATAATAGCAAAGCCAAGGGGGTGACAGGAAGCTCTGCCCCAGAGGGCGACGCTTTCGATATTGACTATGTGGCACATGAAATGGGGCATCAATATGCCTGCGATCACACCTTTAATGGCACCCATGGCTCCTGCAATGGCAACCGGGTACTTGCTTCCGCTTATGAGGTGGGCAGTGGCACCACCATTATGGGTTATGCCGGTATCTGCGACGACCAGGACGTGCAGCCACACAGCGATGCCTACTTCCATGCCCGCAGCCTCCAACAGGCGGGCTCATTTGTGACCGGCGGCGGCCATAGTTGTGATAATGAAGTTGTTACAGGAAACCATGCCCCTACCACCAACGCAGGGGCAGATTATACGATTCCCAAATCAACCCCTTTTGTACTTACCGCTACAGGGTCCGACTCTGATGGCGACCCCATTACTTTTTGCTGGGAACAATACAACAACGGCGACTCCACCCAGCCGCCTGATGGCACCGACACAGACGGCCCCAACTTTCGCTCTCTAAACCCAACCACGGCATTAGTGCGATACTTCCCGCCCTTGGGTGACGTGATTAACAACAATAGCCCAACTTGGGAGGTATTGTCGAGTGTGGGTCGCACCATGAACTATCGGGTCACCGTGCGCGACAATTATGGCGGAGCGGGCTGCACGAGCGAAGATAATATGGTGCTGACCGTATCCGGGGCGGCGGGGCCCTTTGAAGTGACGCAACCCAATGCGCCCTTGCACTGGACTGGAAACACTACGCAGACCGTCACCTGGAATGTGGCGGGCTCAGCAGGAGCCCCCGTCAATTGTGCCAATGTAAAAATCTCCCTCTCCATTGATGGTGGCTGGACTTACCCAACCGTGATCCTTGCCAGCACCGGCAACGACGGGACGCAGGATATAACCGTGCCAAATACGCCTTCCAATACCTGCCGCATCAAAATTGAGGGCGTGGGCAATGTTTTTTACGACATCTCCAATCAGGATTTCTTTATCACGGCTGGCCTTCCTGTAGAACTTTTGGAGTTCAATGCGCGCCTGAAAGACAAGCATACCGCGTTGCTGACCTGGTCCACAGCCTCGGAAAAAGACAACAAGGGTTTTGATATCCAGCAAGCGGTAAAAAACAATGATGGCGGTTTGGCATTTTCGCCCGTCGGTTTCGTGGAAGGCCACGGCAGTTCGGCGCAGCGCAACGACTATTCGTTTGAGGCGAAAGAGCTCGTTTCAGGGGAACATTATTTCCGTTTAAGACAAATGGACTTTGATGGGAGGGAAGAATATTCTCCTGTAAAAACGCTGGTGGTACGCTCCGATTTCCTGCTGAAAACCCTTCCAAATCCGGTTCAAAACGAAATGGAAGTGCAGATTTTTCAGGAAAAAGAAGACCTGCTCAGCATTTCTATCCTGAATCAATGGGGACAAGCGCAGGAATTGCTCACGCTTCGTGAAGTGTCAAAAGGTGAAACCCAATGGCGGTTCAATTTAGCCAGTCTGCCCGCAGGGGCTTATTTTCTCGTGATTAAACGAGGACAAGGCGAGGAGGAGCGGAAATTGCTAGTGAAAAGGTGATGGTGGATTTGGGGGTTTGGGGGTCTGTTTTGCCAAAGCTTGGTATTTGTGAGGGTGTCCAGAAAACTGTGTCAATCCCC
>JANMME010000426.1:0-3600 GCA_031373015.1 Saprospiraceae bacterium | reverse complement strand
TCCTGTTTTGCGGTTTTGCTGTTTAATTCTGGTTTCTAAAAATTCGTCGTCATTGCTACCTTAGCCGCTCGTATTCCAACAAAACGGCATGAACCAACCGGCCCCGCTTAAGACGTTCATCATTTACAGTAGCAAGGACCGCGAGTTGCGCGAACAACTCGAAAGCCACCTGCGTGCCCTCGTGGATTTGGAATGGATATCCCTCTGGAGCGACAAAGAGATTGCGCCGGGTGAGCGCTGGGACAAGGCCATCAAGGACCGCCTCCTCGATACCGAAATCTTCTTGATGCTAGTCAGCGTGGATTTCTACAACTCCGGTTACATCCGTGAGGAGGAGTTCAAGACTGCCCTCGCCCGCTTAGATAGTGGTGATTCTATGGTAATTCCCATCATTGTGCGGCCCTGCGACTGGGAATCGTACCCAGTCATCAAAGACTTGCAAGTGCTCCCGCCAGGCGGCCATGCCGTAACGGACACCGACCACTGGAAAGACCGCGATAAGGCTTGGCATACCATCGCCAAAAAACTTCGAGAGCGTATCCAAGATTTGCGCACTGAGCGTGAAGTCGCATTAGCTACTGATTTAGCAGCCGATTTAGCCGCCGAAGCCCAAAGGGCGAAGGAGGCAGCACAAAGGGCGAAGGAGGCTGAAGATGTAAAAGAAGCCAAACTTCGCCAAATTCAACAGCAACAGCTTGAAAAAGAACGCCTAGCCGCTTTAGACGCCGATTTAGCCGCCGAAGCCCAAAGGGCAAAGGAGGCAGCACAAAAAGCCCAAGAGGCAGATGCCGCCCGTTTACGCGCCGAGCAGGAGCGTTTACGCACCGAACAGGAGCGCGAACGCCAATGGAACGAAGCCCACGACGCTGGATGGACTGCTGCTTCGGAGCAGCACAATTTAAACTCCTACCAGCAATTCCTCGCCGCCTACCCTGGCAGTGCATACGCCGGTGAAGCCCGCGAACGGATTAAAACACTCCAGCAATCCGACCGCCATCCTTTGGCTTGGAGCAGATGGGTAGGTATTGGAGCAGGGGTGATGATAATTGCCCTTGTGGTATGGAAGATGACCCTTTCAATTACAGAAAACCTAAAAACCACCAACCAAGCATCTTCGGTAAGTCCGCCTATCCCCGAAATGATAATAGAAAAAATCGGAGACATTAACTACCCTATGGTGCGTGTCGCAGGCGGCACTTACAGTATGGGCAGCCCTGAAACCGAAGCCAAACGCAGCAATGACGAGTGCCAGCATGATGTTGCAGTCAATTCATTCTGCATTGGCCAGACCGAAGTGACGCAAGCTCAGTGGAAAGCGGTGATGAAAATTAATCCTTCGAAGTTTAGGGGCGATAACCTTCCTGTGGAGCAAGTGAGCTGGAACGAGGTGCAGCTATTTATCAAAAAATTGAATGAAAAAACGGGTAAAAACTTTCGTTTGCCAATGGAAAAAGAGTGGGAATACGCAGCTCGCGGTGGTAACCGAAGCAGCGGGTACATTTATGCAGGCAGCAATAATTTGGACGAAGTGGCTTGGTATGGTTATTCAAATGGCACTCACTCCGTTGGTTCTAAAAAAGCCAATGAACTCAGTCTTTACGATATGAGCGGTAACGTTTGGGAGTGGAGCCAGGATAAATACGGCAATTATCCAGGCTGCTCGGAGCCAAAGCAAATGGAGTATGGATATGTTTTGCGTGGCGGTTATTGGGACGTCTTTGAAGGTGACTGCCGCTCTGCCAATCGCTCATATCGCGAACCTAATGATTGGTTCGATGGTTTGGGGTTTCGACTCGCTAAGGACTGAGTAATCCTCTGTACTTTACCCCCTCTTACCCTTTTTACTTCTTTTCGGCGAAGCCGAAAGAAAGAATCCTGATTTGGTGCCAGCCATAAAAAAAACAGCCCGATGCACCGAGAATCGTCTGTCATTTACCTTTGTAAAAAATTACCGCTATGGGCATCCTTCAAGTCTCTGTTTCAGCACAAGACCTCAAAAAATTTGGGTTGGACAAATCCCAGATTTCTTTTGAGGAACTGTTGGACAAAATCAGCACCGAACTGGCGCGACGGGCGTTATACGCTTGTCAAGACATTGCAGAACGGGTTGGGCTTTCCAAGATGACTTTGGAAGAAATAAACGCTGAAGTAACAGCCGTGCGCCGTCGAAATGCAGAGCATCATTCTTGATACCACCCAGAGGTATTATTTGCTTTGAAAATCAACTGATTCAAAACGAAGCGCCCTCCGCACTTTCCTGCGGAGGGCGTTTCGCTTTTTACCTTTCGAAGCAACGTTTACTAAACTTTCAAAAGTTTAGTAAACGTTGCCAACTCAAGCAACTGCAAACTTGACCAAAGCCCGTTCTTCTTCGGGTACAAAGCCTAGCACTATGTCTTCCGCCCGCACACCGCGTGCGATGAGTTCATCGGCGATTTCGAGTTCCGTCCCATTTTGCTGTACCCAGACTTTTCCATCTCGCAGGTCAAAATGTAGGAGCGGACTGTAGGCAAACCGCCCTCGGTGCCAACCAACATTGATCAGTTGATAATGGTGGTGAACAAAATCAGTGACGACCTGCCTTTCAATGCCGGGTGCGTTGGCATACGGATGGGCCGCCAGTTCTTCAAGGAGACTGGTTATGATTTTTTGATATTGAATTACTTTATCCATTCTTTAGCCATTGTGGGTATATTTCACACAAAAATACAAAATCTGGTTCATTATGGTAGCAAAAAAACGCCCCCTGCAGTTTCCTACAGAGGGCGTTCCGTTTTTCAAGAAAGGCCGTGAAAATTTGACAACTTTTTAAAAATTGTCAAATTTGGCCACACTTACTGCTTCGCAAACGTCCCTTCCAGCCTTCCCGAATCAGACTTCAGCACGATGCGGTAAACACCGCTCGGCAGGTTCGATACGTCGAGTTGGAAGTTCGCGCCGTTGGACACCGTGTTCGTTTGCACGAGGCGACCGTCCGTTGCGTACACTTCCACGTCGGCTTGGCCGAGGGCTGCGCCATTTTCAAGCAATGCCGTCACGTTCAGCCAGTTGGCTGTCGGGTTCGGCGAGAGCGAGAGCATGGAGGAACTGCCCGTTGGGTTGTGCACTGCATCCATGCACTCTATTTTGCCGAGGTTGAACTCGTCGTTGCAGAGGTCGGGGTGTGCATGGTCTTTTACTACAAAATTGTAATTCGTAGTGCCATCGCCGTCGAACGGCCCAAGGATGATGGGCTGCGTGGTGTCGTACGGGAAGTTGCCGTAGTTGTTGCCGTTGCCCATGATGTCGAAACTGCCGGAAACGCCGCCGTCAAACTTGAAAGTGAGCACTGCAAAGAAGTGGCCGCAAAGACAAGGCGTGTGCAGTACCACCAGATCGTAAATATGGCAGTCGTCGTTGCCCAGGCAGCTGGGTACCTGAAATTCCTTTACAAAACAACAGGGGAGTGTATTAGGAATGTTCGGCACCATACAAACCTTGATCCCATCAAAATTGCCACCGTCCCATGGGAAATTAGGGATAAGTAATGGCAGTTGGTTAAGGTTGAAATCGCCCAGCAATTGGCCATTGGCCCATACCCGGAAAATATTGCTGGGTGGG
>JANMME010000341.1:0-3123 GCA_031373015.1 Saprospiraceae bacterium | reverse complement strand
CCCTTAAATTGACCGCATTGACCACATTAATATACAATGTTCTTCACCATTCACCCCGACGAGCGCAGGGTTTTAGAAATAGTCGGCAAATGTGCCCGTGAAATGGGCGTACCAGCTTATGTAGTGGGGGGGTACGTCCGCGATCGTCTGCTAGGTCGCCCTACCAAAGACATTGATATTGTGTGCGTTGGCGACGGCATTCAGCTGGCAGAGGCAGTGGCAAGTAGGCTGTCGCCGAGGCCGAAAATTGCCGTGTACAGCCGCTTTGGCACCGCTATGTTGCGCTGTGAGGGCATCGAATACGAGTTCGTGGGTGCCCGTCGCGAGAGTTACAGCCCTGACAGCCGAAAGCCGGAAGTGGAATTGGGAACGCTCGAAGACGATCAAAATCGGCGCGACTTCACCATCAATGCGCTCGCCATGAGCCTTGCGGAGGAAGATTTTGGTCACATCATTGATCCCTTCAATGGCCTCGAACATCTGGAGCAAAAAATCATCAAAACGCCGCTCGACCCGGGTCAGACCTTCTCCGATGACCCATTGCGAATGCTCCGGGCGATTCGTTTCTCCAACCAATTGGATTTTGCGATCGAGCCTTCCACTTTCAATGGTATTGCCAAATACAAAAGCCGCATCAATATCATTTCCAAAGAGCGCATCACAGGTGAATTGGAAAAAATCTTGATGACTGCTACGCCATCTGTTGGCTTTAAGTTGCTGTTTGACAGCGGGTTGCTGAAATTGATTTTCCCGGAAATGGTCGCGCTGCAAGGCGTGGAAGACAGAAACGGGCGCGGGCACAAGGACAATTTTTACCACACGCTTGAGGTGCTGGACAATTTGTGCCGCCGTTCTGACAACATCTGGCTGCGTTGGGCGGCGGTGTTACACGATATTGCCAAACCCGCCACTAAAAAATTCGACAAGGAGGCCGGCGGCTGGACTTTCCACGGTCACGAATGGCTGGGCGCCAAGATGGTTCCTAAAATCTTCAGGGAAATGCGCTTGCCGCTTGACTCGAAGATGGAGTTTGTGCAAAAAATGGTCATGCTCCACCTGCGTCCTATTTCTTTGACGAAAGAACAGGTGACCGACTCGGCGGTGCGCCGCCTGCTTTTCGATGCGGGCCCAGACATTGAGGATTTGATGAAGCTCTGTGAATCAGACATCACCACCAAAAATCCGCAGAAAATGCGCCGATACCTGGAGGGTTATGAATACCTCAAAGAGCGCATGGCCTTGGTGACACAAGCCGACCGGCTCCGGCTTTGGCAGCCGCCCATCTCCGGGGAGATAATCATGCAAACCTTTGACATTCAACCTTCCAGAGAGGTGGGTATTATCAAAACCGCTTTGCGGGAGGCGATTTTGGATGGGGAAATTGAGAATAGTTTTGAATCGGCTTTTCAGCGGATGTTGGAAGAGGGTGTGAAAATTGGGCTGGTCGGGAAAAAGGGTGTGGAAGATTTTATTGGAGAGGTCTGATCTGTTCTGCTCAGGTGTTTGCTCCCTTAGGAAGGACCTCAAAATACATGGCCGAGCGAGAGAAAAACGCATCGAATTCCATGAAAAAATTGGTTTGGCCAAGCAGAATGGGGACGTTGTCGGTGCGAGTCCAAGCAAATGCCAATTTTTGGGTGGGCAGAGCAATATAAGGGAATCGCATTGGTTTAATCTAAGATTCGGGCTTCGCGATTATGCAGGGCTTGAAGCATAACTTCAGCTGCTTCATAAGATTCATAAGGCGACCAAACGGGATATACCTCATCAGATATTACAAAGCCTTGATCCGTTCGCGAAAGTTCCGCCACCAAGAACTGAATGACAAAAAGCTTCTCGTGGTTTTGCAGCGACTTCAAGGCAGGTAGCAATTGAACCGCTGTCGAAACAGCATTAACTGTGTTGCTGGATGCTTGCATATCAAAACATTTTAGGCTGTAAAGGTAAGGGTTTGCGATGCTCCTCACTTCTTCTTCCGTTTCTTATAATTCTCCAGCACAAACGACCCCAAGCCGGAAAGGCTGGAATAGAACGCCGTGCCATTGTTGGTCTGCGTAAAAGCCTCCACAAAACGCATAAGATAAGGGTCGCGGGCAATCATAAACGTGGTGATCGGGATGCCCATTTTCTTGCAACGCAGGGCAAGGCTTAGGCAGCGATTGATGATCTTTCGATCCAGGCCAAAGGAGTTCTTGTAGTAGTTTTTTCCGATTTTCAGACAAGTAGGCTTTCCATCGGTGACCATGAAAATCTGCCGGTTAGGGTTGCGGCGTTTTTTCAATATGTCAAGTGCCAACTCTAAGCCAGCCACAGTATTGGTATGGTATTCTCCATTGGTAAGATAAGGTACATCCTTGAGTTCGATGGGCCAGGCATCGTCTCCAAACACGATGATATCGAGCGTGTCCTTGGGAAACCGGGTACGGATAAACTCCGCCAACGCGAGCGCAACTTTTTTGGCGGGCGTGATCCGATCTTCCCCATACAGCGTCATGGAATGCGAAATGTCAATCATCAGCACCGACGACATCTGGCTCTGGAAATACGTCTCGTGCACCTCCAAATCCTCTTGGGTCAGGTTGAATTCATCAATCCCGTGGTTGATGTAGGCGTTTTGCAGGGAATTCGTGATGGCCAGGTTTTCCAGATTATCGCCAAATTCGTAAGGCTTTACGTCTGAAGTATGTTCATCTCCCCGCCCGATGGTTCCAGTATTATGCTGCCCGCTTTTGGCTTTTTTCATATCCCCAAAAATATCGTCCAGACTTTTTTGCCGAAGGCTGATCTCGAGTTTTGAGCTTGGGCCCATGCCACCTTCTACCTCGCCATCAGGTCGGATGTAGCCCCGTTCTTTCAATTCATTGATGAAATCGCCCATGCCATAGTCCTCGGTCGTGAGCTTGTACTCCCGGTCGAGCTCATTGAGCCATGATAAAGCCTCATACACATCGCCCGACGTATAAAGCATCAGCTCCTGGAATATCTTAAACAGCCGATCAAACGTGGTCTGATTCGGGTCGGGCGTGTAATCTGTGAAACGAAAACCGAGCATGGGTGGATTGATTCGATTGATTCGATTGATTCGATTGGAGGGATTGGGTGGTTTGGGGGGGTGGGGGTGGG
>JANMME010000321.1:0-14370 GCA_031373015.1 Saprospiraceae bacterium | reverse complement strand
AAGGAATTGGCTCGACAGCAGACCGTTGCCGCTCGCGAATCGGCAAAACCGAGCTTTGCCGACAAAATGATTCAATCGGCGGCGCGATCCGCCGCTACCTCGGTCGGCAGGCAAGTCGCGGGCAAATTTGGTGGGCAGTTGCTGCATTGACACACTCATCAAATCGGCGAACTACGCACAATTCGACTCCATTTGCCGCCGGGGAACCATCACACGTATTTTCAACGCGCTGGACTGTTGTGGCAATACAAGCCAGTGCAGTCAGCAGATTGTGGTCAATGCTGTTCAGGATTACTATATCAAATTCCCGGACGATACCTTGACATCGGTTTGCAACGCGACTGGGATTTATGGTGAGCCAATTTTCTTTGGGGAAAATTGTGAACTAATGGCAGTTTCCTACGAAGATGAAATATTCGGATTGATCTGGCCAGACGCTTGTGTCAGAATAGACCGCATTTGGACGGTCATAAATTGGTGTACTTACGATCCCGGCCAGCCCCTGACGAACGTGCCTAACCCGACCCTCGTGCTCACATCTTACCACATTCCCTTGAATGCGCCGGGGCCCATCGTTTCGGCCTGTGGCACACCAGCACCCTGGGCGCCTACGATTTCCAAAATAAACCCTTCTGATACGGTTGAAACAAACTTTTGCAGTTTTTGGAATGCCAATGCCAATGGTTACCGATACAGGCAATTCGTCAAAATCCTGGACACCATCCCACCGACTTTCCTCCATTGCGCTCCAGGAGACACGACATTCTTAGACCCAACAGAGAACCACCCCTTCTACTGGAACAACGTCTTTAACCCAATACTTCCCGCGCAGAATTTGGCCGAAAGGCAGGTGGATCTTTCCATAGAGGCCACTGATGCCTGTTATGGCGGAAACATAAATATAGAGTATTTGCTTTTTCTGGATTTGGATAGCGATGGACAACAGGAAACTGTGGTAAGTTCGATTAATCTGGGACTAGCGGGTCTTGGATGGAATAATGTCCAATACAGCAATATAGCAACGCCCAACTTCACTGGAGGAACACCAACTTCGTTTGATGCCCGGCCTGTGCCGGTGGACCAGAAATGGGGGTTCTCTATTCAAGAAACCATCGCAGGCAATAAAAAATCAGCCTTTGTACGCTGGAATACGAAGCAATCACTCAACAATTATGTCGTTCCGGAATTGCCTGTGGGGACCCACAAAATCAAATGGTTCGCACAAGATGGCTGCGGCAGCGAGCGCGTTTGCGAACAGGTGTTTACCGTGAAAGCCAGCCCATTAGCGTGTATCCCGCCTGCCGACGTGGTCGTTTCCTGCGAGCAATTTGACCCAAGCCTTTTGACTTATGGTGAACCGACTTTTTCGGGCGGCTGTGTGGTTCAGGATTTGAAAAAATCGGCGAACTACGCTCAATTCGACACCGTTTGCAGCAAAGGCACGGTTGTCCGTATTTTCAACGCTGTGGACGATTGTAACAATTTAAGCCAATGTACGCAGCGCGTGGTAGTGAGTTATAAGCAGGATTATTACATAAAATTCCCAAACGATATGATTATCACGGACTGCAACGGATTGGGAAACTACGGAGCGCCAGTTTTTTTTGGAGAGGATTGCGAGTTGCTGGCGGTTTCGTATGATGATTGGAGTGAGCCAGGGGTTCCCGATGCTTGTTTCAAGTTTGAGCGCACTTGGACGGTGATAAACTGGTGCACTTACAATCAGCTCTTAAATATTACAAATGTGCCGAATCCAAATCCTAACCCACAAACAAATAACCCTGCCAATTTGCCCGGCCCTACCGTTTCGGCATGTGGTACTGCGCCGCCTTGGGCTTCTACATTCGTAAAAATCAGCCCGACCGACCCGGCGCCTACTGATTTTTGCACTTTTTGGAGCGCGAACGCAAACGGTTATAAGTACAAACAACTAATCAAAATTATAGACGGCACCGCTCCCACAATTTCCAACTGTCCGGCGCCGCCTTCTCATTTTGAAGATGCTACACAAAATGACCCTGAGCTGTGGCAGAACATCTTCAATCCAAACCTGCCCGTTCAAGACTTGCGGGAAACGCCCGTAGACCTTACCGTCACCGTTACGGACGCTTGCTCAGGCAGCAATGTGAACATCGAATACCTGCTTTTCTTAGATTTGGATGCTAATGGTCAACAGGAAACGGTCGTGAATTCCGTATACCTTGGCCCCGTCTGGTTGGGCTGGAACAATGTGCGGTACAACAATATCAACACGCCAAATTTCAGTGGTGGAACTCCGACCTCGTTTGATGACCGGGCAGTGCCGGCAAATCAGAAATGGGGATTCGCCATTAAAGAAAACATTGTAGGCAATAACAAAACGGCCTCCGTTCGCTGGAACACCGAGCAATCGCCCAACAGCTTTGTTTTGCCGGAACTGCCCAATGGTTGGCACAAGATCAAGTGGTTCGCGACCGACGGCTGTGGCAACAACAAGGAATGCGAACGCATTTTCAGCATCGGCGACACGACGCTGGTAGGCACGCATTCGCCTGAAAAAGAAGGCTTTGCGCTCTATCAAAACGAGCCCAACCCATTCGGCAGCAGTACTGCGATAAGATTTCAATTACCAGAATCCACCCCGGCCACACTTTCGGTTTTTGATGCCAATGGCAGGATGTTGTTCCAGCAAACGGCCGACTACGGCCAAGGGATGAACATGGTGACGCTGGAAAAGGATCAGTTGGCATCCCCTGGCGTTCTGTTCTACAAATTGGAAGCTGGGGCAAATGTGGCATGGCGAAAGATGGTTTTGTTGCGGTAGGCGCTTCGCGCTTTTGGGATGATGGAACACGGATGACGCGGATGAGACACGGATTTTACCTCTAAGTAGGATCCGTGTCTCATACGCGTCATCCGTGTTCCATCATCCCCAAAGGCGATCAAGCGGCGGCGAAATAAATTTCACGCTACGGTTTTTTGCGCTACAACGAACGGGTTTTCTACATTTGCAGCAATCAAATTCAGACATAATAAAACCGATGCTCCAACCCGGCGACAAAGCCCCCGATTTTGCGCTCCGCGCCAGCGACAAATCGCTCGTGAAACTATCCGAACAGCGCGGCAAAAATGTGCTGCTGCTGTTCTTCCCCTTCGCCTTCACGGGGGTTTGCACCAAGGAACTCTGCATGATGCGCGACAGCCTTGCAGAATACGAAGGACTGGAGGCGCAGATTTTCGCCATCTCGGTTGACAGCCCCTACACCCTCGCCAAATGGAAACTGGAACAAGGATTCAACTTCCCCATGCTCTCGGATTTCAACAAAGTCGTGAGCAAAAAATATGACGCGCTTTACAAAGAATTTGGACTCGGGTTAAAAGGTGTTTCTAAACGCTCTGCCTTTGTCATTGATGCTCAAGGCATTGTTCGTTATGCGGAAGTGCTTGAAAATGCCGGAGAACTTCCGAATTTTGAGGCGATAAAACAAACGTTGAAGTCATTGTGATATTGAGATATTTGGATATTTAGAAATTAGCCGGAAATGCAGATTTAACTCAATATCACAATATCACAATATCCCAATATCAAAATATCTCAACCACATGCCAGTTACCAAGCCGCTTTGGGAAGAAGACGAGGACGTACTCGTTATGGACGATATCGGTACAGGTCACCCTGCACAGATCATCGTATTTAACGATGATTACAATACTTTTGAGTGGGTGATCGAATGCTTTATGCAAGTGCTTCGGCATGCAAGCGAACAAGCCGAACAACTCGCGCTCATTATCCACAACAAAGGAAAAGCGACCGTAAAATCAGGCAGCAAAAAAGACCTCGTTCCACTCTGTGAAGCCTTGCTCGACCGGGGGCTGTCGGCAGAGGTAGAAGAAAGCTAGACGTTGGACTCTGGACTTAATCAGTGCTATAGTGATCCAAAGTCCAGAGTCCAACATCCAGAGTCCAAAAACAGATATTTTTTCACCAAATCCTATTTTCTTTATCATGGAAATACTCGACCAATCTGGCACCCCAGAACTCCGTAAAGCTGAAAACGGCAATCGTATCGTTGCCTACCTCATTGATGTGATCCTCATCGGGTTAATGAGTTTTGTTCCCATCGCTGGCTGGATCGCCGCAGTGGCCTACGGCCTCACCCGCGATTCACTGCCATTCCTCGACGGGCAAAGCATCGGCAAAAAGGCCATGGGCCTCCGCGCTGTGACGGAAGACGGCCAGCCCCTCACCAACAACTGGGGCCCTGGCATCATCCGCAACATCGTATTGTGGATTCCTCTTTTCCCATTGATTGAGCTCATCGTGTTGCTCACCAATGACAAGGGCCTCCGCCTCGGCGACCAATGGGCGAAGACCAAAGTGGTTTCTGTCAAGTAATTTCTGGCAGCAAACGTTTCAGCACGTTTTTTAACAACGGCGGCAGGGGCAATCAGCACTTGCCGCCGTTTTTTAAAACCGCAAAATGTAAAACCGGAGAACAGGAAAATCTAAAATCATACATCCGATTCGAAGAAGGCCAAAATCCAGCCCTTTTCGAGGTTAAGCGCCTATTAGTTTTATATTTTCCTGTTCTCCGGTTTTACATTTTGCAGTTTCATCAAGTATGCCCGTTTTCTATCTCCCTGACGACGATTATCGCGTGTTCCCCCAGCCTGAGCGGGCGGAACCGAGCGGGCTCGTGGCCGTGAGTGCCGACCTGCACGAAGACCGTGCCCTCCTTGGCTACGCCAACGGTATGTTCCCTTGGTTTGAAGATGGCGGGCATTATTTTTGGTTTACGCCCGACCCACGGTTTGTGTTGTTTCCGAAGGAATTGCGCATACACAAGAGTATGCGCTCCATCTTCAACCAAGGCAAATTCCGTTATTCGCTCGATACCTGTTTTCCAGCTGTCATACAAGCCTGCGCCGCTGTGCCGCGCAACGAACCCGGCCCTGACAGCACTTGGATCAACGAGCAATTCATCGCTACCTACACCCGTTTGCACGAGCGCGGCCTGGCGCACAGTGTGGAAGTTTGGGAGGGAGAACAACTCGTGGGAGGGCTTTACGGTGTTTCTATTGGCAAGATTTTCTTTGGTGAGAGCATGTTCGCGCGGACGCCGAATGCCTCCAAAGCAGGGTTTATCACTTTGGTCCGTGCGCTCGAGAAAGCAGGCTTTTGGCTCATTGACTGTCAGGTGGAAACGCCGCACCTTGTGAGCCTAGGCGCGCGCGGCATACCGCGCTCGGAGTTTTACGATTACTTATCGAAAAATGCCTACGAAAAAACGCTGGTGGGCAAATGGCGCTTCAGCAAGCAGGGTTTGGAGGTGATAAAATGAACAAGTGTGTTACCCGGGGTTATATCAAAAGCTCCTCCGTTTTTTGGCTCGAAACCCTACCTTCGCGCCATGTTGAAAATAGGTACTCGCGGCAGCAAACTCGCCCTTTGGCAGGCAGCATTCACACAAACAGAACTCGCCCGTATTGGCGTAGAAAGCGAACTGGTCATCATCAAAACGCAAGGCGATTTGGTGCAGCACCTGGGTTTTGACAAATTGGAAGGCAAAGGGTTTTTCACCAAAGAAATCGAGGAGGCACTCTTGCGCGGCGAAGTAGACCTCGCAGTGCATTCCATGAAAGACTTGCCCACCAGCCAACCCGATGGATTGGTCATTGCCGCTGTATCCTATCGCCACAGCTCTTCGGATCTGCTCATTATACGAAAGGAGTCTTACGCCGAAAATGCACTTTTGAAGTTGGCGCCCAATGCTATGGTAGGCACCTCCGCCAATCGGCGCAAAGCGCAGTTGCTGGCTTTCCGCCCCGATGCCCAATTAAAGGACATCCGGGGGAATGTGCCTACCCGCTTGGAAAAACTCCGCGCAGGCGATTTTGATGCTATCTTCCTCGCAGCGGCTGGCGTGGAGCGCCTGGGTTTGGATATGTCGGATTTTGAAGTGTTTGAATTGCCCGCACGAGAGTTCGTGCCCGCCCCCGCGCAAGGCGTGCTCGCCTGGCAAACCAACCGCGACGATACCGCAACCCGCCTTATTTTAAAGAAAATACACCACCCCGAAGTCTCCGCTTGCACCAATGTGGAACGCAAGGTGCTCCAGCTCATGGAAGGGGGTTGCCAACTGCCCCTCGGCGCATACTGCGAACGGGATGCTTCAGGGAATTTCCACGCTTTTGTGGCTTGCGAAATCGAAGGGCAATTGCGCCGCACGAGACTTTCTTCCAGTACGAGTTTTGGGATGGCGGAGAAATTGGTGGCGCAGTTGAAGCTTGTTTGACGGGGGATGGGCCACGGATAGCGCGGATTAGACACGGATAGGATAGACTTATTCCTTTTTTCCAAAATATCCGTGTCTAATCCGTGCTATCCGTGGCCCATCCCAAACCAAAACTCACTTCCCAAATATCTCCTCCAACTTCGCACCCAATTGCTCCCCGCGCAAATTGCGGGCAATGATATTGCCCTGTCGGTCAATGAGCAGCGTTTGTGGGATAGAAGTGACAGAATAGAGGGCGGCATGAGCACTTTGCCATCCTTTAAGGTCGCTGATATGGTGCCATGGCAAGCCATCTTGTTTAATCGCATTGCGCCATGCGTTAATTTCCCGGTCGAGGCTTACGCCAAGGATGTCGAAGCCCTTGTCGTGGTATTTGTTGTAATTGGCTACTACATTGGGGTTTTCCTTCCGACAAGGTCCGCACCAGCTGGCCCAAAAGTCAATCATCACCACTTTGCCGCGCAATTGTTTGAGCGAATATTGACTGCTGTCAGGGGTCATGCCTGCAAGATCGGGGGCTTCAATGCCCGTCATAAAGGTGGCGGCCTTTTTCAGTTCCATTTCCAGGGCTGGTATTTCACCCATGTTTTTTGAACCGTAGAGTTCAATGTATTTTTTGGCTACCCCAGGGTATTGAGGGCTGTTATTGGCCTTAAGCGAAGCCACAATGCCCCCCAATGCCATGCGATAGGTAGCACTTCCAGCGGGTATCTTGGCCAGTTGGGCTTCGGCCATTTGTATCGCTTTTTCATGCGGGGTGCCCAATTGGAACTGCTGAGCGAGGAAGGCATCAAACGCATTGTACACATCAGGGATTTGCTCAAAAGCCTTGTCGCTCAGGTCAGCCCAACGGAAATATTCTTTGCCACAAAACTCAGATTCTGAACCGCCTTGTCCTGCATAGTCAGGCGTTAGTTGGAGGCTGGCAGTGCGCCAAAGGAGCGGGTTAACGGCTTTGAGCGAGTCGAGAAAGCGCATTTTGCGCTGACCCAATTGCGCAACCCGCTCCTCCATGTTGCGGCGTATGCCACCGGTGGATTGGTTGAACTGTGCCCGCACTTGCGCGCTTTCCATTGCAAATTGTGCGAGTCGTTCTTGAAGGGTTTCCAAGGCCTTGTTGGCAGATGAGTTTATAGTGCGGGCCTTGTGCATATAGTCTGTATTACCCCACATCGTTACCTGCTTTTCTTCACCTAGGATCACTTTGGCTGTGGATTGTTCGTTAGCGCCAACGCTATAAAAACGGGCCGTACCAGCCGGTATGGTCAGCATATATGCGCTGTCAGCCCCACTTTTAGCCGCCCGGGCGACGATACGTTTGGCAAGACCCAAATTTTCATACAGGTAAACGCTGTCTGCACTAACCCGTGAGCCATAGAGGCGACAGATGAGCGTAACGTTGTTGCCGCTTTTAGAGGGCAACTGGGCAGGTTTTACAGGGTTGTTTTTTTGGAAAGCCCACAGTGATGCGGGCATAAGCAATGCAGCGAGGAGCAGTTTTTTCATGTTTGGTGAAATCCTTTTTTTGTCTGAAATGGCCGCAAAAGTAGGCCTCTTTGAAGAGGCTTTTGCGAAACGAAAAGTTAATTGGATGTTAGACTTTGGGCAATTTGAGAAGCTTGGCCAAAGTTTCCTGTCGATGGTTCTACTTATTCGGATAAACATACAGCCGTACATCCTCCTCCGTCACGGTTTGGTCGCATAGGATAAAAAGGCGTTCAATCACATTGGCGAGCTCACGGATGTTGCCCGTCCAGTTGTAGTCTTGTAAGGCGGTTATGGCCGCAGGCGTGAAAGATTTGAGCGGGTGGCCATAGTCGTCGGCGATGCGCCGGTTGAAGTGCTCAATAAGCAGCGGGATGTCTTCACGGCGTTCGTTAAGCGAGGGCACCTGCACCACAATGACGGCCAGGCGGTGATAAAGGTCTTCCCGGAAACGCCCGCCTGCTATTTCAGCGCGCAGATCTTTGTTGGTGGCAGCCAACACGCGCACGTCCACTTTTATTTCCTTGCTGTCGCCCACTCGGGTGATGCGGCTTTCCTGCAAGGCCCGCAGCACCTTGGCTTGGGCATCAAGGCTCATGTCGCCTATTTCGTCGAGAAAAAGAGTGCCCCCGTTGGCAGATTCAAATTTCCCAGGGCGGTCGGCAATGGCGCCTGTGAACGAGCCTTTTTTGTGACCAAAAAGTTCGCTTTCAATCAATTCAGCAGGAATTGCTGCGCAGTTAACTTCCACAATAGGCCCGTCGGCGCGGTTGCTTTTTTCGTGAATCCAGCGTGCCACGAGTTCTTTGCCGGTGCCGTTTTGCCCGGTGATGAGCACACGGCTCTCCGTCGGGGCCACTTTCTCCAGCATTTTTTTGATGGCCAAAATGGGGCCGCTATCACCGATCATGTTCACACCCTTGCTGCTTTTCACTTGTTTGCGCAACACTTGTGTGGTGTTCACGAGTTCGCTGCGGTCGAGCGCGTTTCGTACAGTGATGAGCATCCGATTGAGGTCGGGCGGCTTGGAGATGAAGTCGAACGCACCTTTTTTCACTGCTTCCACGGCAGTATCAATCGTGCCGTGGCCGCTCACCATAATGACGGGTGTTTCGGGCGAGAGTATCTGAAGGCGCTCGAGGGCTTCGATGCCGTCCATTCTCGGCATTTTGATGTCAGTAATAATGACATCATATTTTTCTTTTTGAACCTTGGCCACGCACTCCAGCCCGTCTGAGGCTTCGTCTACTTCATATCCTTCAAATTCGAGAATATCACGCAGTGTGCGGCGGATGGGCACTTCGTCGTCAACGATTAGAATCTTTGCCATGTTTTGAGAAATGTTGCCCTCCTACGCTTTTTACTCGCCTTAGCCTTTGGTGGCGGCGAGATGCTTCGGCGGGTAAAGGCACAAAGAAACTTCATTTGACGGCTCGTTTTGCCTGCCGCCTGCTTATTTTTCTTTTAAGTTGTGACATTGGCGGGAAAGGGCGTTTTACCTTTGTTTGGTTGCCGCGCGTTTTTGCCTCTTTTTTAAGCCACAAGAATTTTCGGGGCACGGCCTTCAAAATTAACGAATTCAACCACTTAAATTTTTATAAATCAAGGAATTATGAACAAAAAATCCCTCCTTTCCCTGTTGCTGCTCATTGCTTTTGTGTCAAAAATGAGTGCCCAATTTGATCCTGTGCGCGAGTCCGAGTGCATGATGTCGTTTGGCAGCCGACCTTGTTTCCGCATGGAGTTTGCCAGCACCGAAGCAGGCATTGTGGAAGATGTTTGGAAAAAATTTGCCAAGGATAATTTCAACGCAAAACTCAAAAAGAGCAAAGGTGAATGGACTGCTTCCAAGCTCCGTGCGGCTTTCATGGGGGATGAAGTGTTTGCCCTTTACTCTACCATCGAAAAAGATGGGAACGAGACCGCGCTCAATGTTTGGGTGGATGCCGGCTCCTACTTCCTCAGTCGCCGCGACAATCGTAGCCGCACCGAAGAAATGCATCGTTCGCTCCGCCAATGCTACTTCGATGTGCGCCGCGCTGCCATCGGGAAAGAGTTGAAAACACAGGAAGCCCAACTTAAAGATTTGGAAGCCAAGCAGAAAAAACTAAACAAGGATAACGAAGACATGCGTCGCAGTATCGAGGCCTGGGAGTCAAAAATCCAAAAAGCAAAACAGGATATCGCCAACAACGAGCAGGCGCAAGAAGCCAATCTCGTAGACCAGGAAAATCAGCAGCGGCTTGTAGAAGAAACGCGCCGCCGCTTGGAAAACGTGGAAAACGAAGGGGGAAACTGAGTCAATGTGTGATTAGACTCATTCACTGACCAAATAGTTGTAAATCAATTGCTTAACTGGATTGGATATTTTTGCCCTGGGCTGCATTTTTTCCAAGGTGGCAGCCCAGCGAACCGGAATGAGTTCGGAGGGCCTGTGCAGGTTATGGCAACTTGAGCAATGCTTCACATATAATTTCCGGCCTTGCCGAAGTTCCGGCAATGGGCTTCCACTTTTCTGTGCGTTTAGCACTGTTGGCTTGTAAATCTGGGTGGTTGAGCAGGCCATCCAAATGACTGCCATCGCACTCACGATGAATACTTTTTTCACGATAAAAAATTATTTTCACCCGTTCCTAGACTCTATTTTATTAGATTGGGATTGTGGATGATCTGTGTTCTTCTGCGTTCTATTGCGACACGCATTGGAACACAGATGCAAGCAGCACAGGTTTTACTAGCCGCTAATATGACAAAGTAGAACTAAAAAGCAATAGAGAAAATCAGCCGCGCTTCTAAACGTTCGTGGTGGGTGAGGTCACGGATATCTTTCTCGAGACTTGTCCCAGCAACCTGGGGCATGAGTACGAAATTGGCCCAAAAACCATTGGTGTTATACGAAATGCCCGGCCCAGCGAAAATCGTTGTTCTTGGTGTTATATCATGCTGCGACTCGTTCAGGATGCGAGCCTCCAAACCAGCACGCCAGTGCGGCGACAGATTGACCGAAAAACCGTAGTCGGCCTCTAGCACGAGCTCCATCTCTTGTTCCACCTCGCCATTACCTTTCAACTCCGGCTCCCATTCTGGCTCGGCCACCAGGTTGATCGCGTGTAGGGTGCGCCCTAACTGCTTATCCAAAATCAACTTGATCTCCAAATCTGCCTCATCGGGGCTAATCCCTATTTCGCCGTACAAGGCCAAACCAATTGGATCGGCCACAGGGTCGAGCAATTTCCATTTCCATTCGTTGGAGAAACCAATTTTTGCAGGAACAGTGATGATTTGTTGGCTGTTTGCGTCAAAAAAGGTGGCGTTGGTAAAGTTTAGGTAAAACGCCGTTTGCACCCTGCTCCCCAAACCGATCTCAAATTCGGCTCGGTTGTCTATCCCTCGGTAAAAGTCCTCGCGGCCAGAACGAAGGGTGTTCCAGACCTCCAACTCTTTTTGGCCTTTGTTCAGCACATTGCTCTGGTAGGTGTAGGCGAAGACTCGGTCTTGAGCGAATGCAGTCGAAATTTCCAGGAAAAAGGGGGAAACGAGCAGTAAAAATGTAATTTTCTTCAAAATAGAAGGCTTGTGTTAGTGAAATTCAGGGTGCAAAATTATTCTCCTTATTTGACCTACTTCTAAATTATCAAACATTTACCATAGATTGACAAAGGAATACCCTGCCTTCAAATCAGAGAGGCCCTCTAGGTTTTTTCAACTAGGGGGCCTCTCGTTTAATAATAGTCAATTTAAAGCCATTAATCTTGCCCATCGTAATCGTCATCCATGCCCATGGGCGGCGGAACGCCATTTCCACCGAGCATACCGAGCGCTGTCATGGCGCGCTCGCTGGCGAGTTGTTCCGCGCTTTTTTTGTTAAAATCGTCGGCTGTGCCCACTTTTTTGCCATCCACGAACACGGCCACTTTGAATTTGTCGCGCTTTTCGCTCTTGTATTTTGCCACCACCTTGTATTCGATCTGTCGGCCATTTTTCTGACACCACTCCAGGAGTTGGCTTTTGTAGTTGTCGTCGAAACCCTCTAACTCGTGGATGTCCAGGTATTTGCGCAAGATGCGGCGGACGACAAAAACCTTGGTGCCTTCATAGCCTTGCTCGATGTACACCGCACCGACGAGTGCTTCGAGCGCATTGCCAAGCATGGATTTGGAAAGCCGGGTCTGGTTATAGTTGGCCAAGAAAAGGTCGAGGCCCATACGGTCGGCAATCTCGTCGAGCGAATGCCTTTTCACGATTTTAGAGCGCATTTTTGTCAAAAAGCCCTCGTCGGAATTGGGGTATTTTTTGAACAAATACTCTCCCACGATGGTACTTAGCACCGCGTCACCGAGAAATTCTAGACGCTCGTTGTTGGCAATCGCGTAGTCTTTGGTAGCAAAGGTGCTTTTATGAAAAAACGCGAGTTTGAACAATTGCAAACGGACTGGCGTGAACCCAATCAATTGTCTCAAGCGGCGGGCCAACTCCCGGTCGGAATGAAAGTAATAATTGTAAAATCGTCGGATAAATCGCACAGAATCATTGTTTTAGAGAAGGTTACACGACTAATCCAAGTTCCCGAAAGTTTGAAACTTTCGGGAACTTCGACAAATGTAGTCTAATGCACTCCCCTCTTTTATTAAGCCCTCAAATTTGTTTGAAGACAATGGATGCATTGTGCCCGCCAAAGCCAAAAGTGTTGCTGAGCACAGCTTTCACCTTGCGTTGTTGGGCCTCGTTGAATGTAAGGTTGAACGCCGGGTCAATCTCCGGGTCGTCCGTGAAATGGTTGATCGTGGGGGGCACAAAATCGTGTTGTATGGACAAAACTCCTGCAATGGCCTCCACGGCGCCTGCAGCGCCTAGCAGATGCCCCGTCATGCCCTTGGTGGCCGACACATTGATCCTGCCGACTTGATCGCCAAATACCTTGCTGATCGCCTTTAACTCGGCCACATCGCCCAATGGGGTGGAGGTGCCGTGGGTGTTGATGTAGTCAATGTCGGCAGTAGTCATGCCAGCGTCCTCTAAGACCAAATGAAGCACATTGATCACACCGATGCCCTCTGGGTGCGGTGCGGAGATGTGGTAAGCGTCGTTGGTCATCGCGCCGCCCGCGTACTCGGCATAAATGCGCGCACCACGCCGCTTTGCGTGTTCGTACTCTTCCAAAATAAGCGCACCACCACCTTCTCCCAGCACAAAACCATCGCGGTCTTTGTCGTAAGGGCGCGAAGCCGTAGCGGGGTCGTCATTGCGTTCGCTCATGGCCTTCATGTTGGTGAAGCCACCCACCGCTGTCGCAGCGATGGTTGCTTCCGAGCCGCCCGTCACCATGATGTCGGCTTTTCCGAGGCGGATGTAGTCAGCCGCATTGATAATGGCATGACTCGAAGAAGCACAGGCCGACACCGTGGCGTAGTTGATGCCCATGAAACCATATTGGATGGAGATCATGCCCGCACCCATATTGGTGATCATTTTGGGGATCAGGAAGGGATTGTGGCGCGGGACGCCGTTCCCTTTCACATAGTCCTCGATTTCAACTTCCAGCGTGCGCAAGCCGCCGATACCGGAAGCCCAAATCACGCCAGTGCGCTGTTTGTTAATGGCTTCGAGATCGAGGCCGGAATCTTTAATCGCCTCCTCAGCGGTGACAAGTGCGAACTGCGTAAAGCGGTCAACGCGCCGAACTTCTTTACGGTCCATAAAATCCTCTGGCACAAAACCCTTCACCTCGCAGGCAAACCGGGTCTTGAACAGGCTGGCATCAAATTGCGTGATGGGGCCTGCACCACTTAAACCGCGTTGCAGCCCGTTCAGAAAAGCAGGCACGTTGTTGCCGATGGGAGTAATTGCGCCTATGCCAGTGACGACGACTCGTTTCATAGAAATTTTTGAATTTAAAAACCAGGCTTTGGCAAGTTTGAGCGGGCAAATGTAGGAAACAGTTTGAATCCAATTCGTATGGCATGAAGAGTGTTCATGACAAGTCCGCTTCCAGATGCCAAATTGATTCATAATTTTGATGAAAAAATCCATTTCCGGGAAAAATTTATGTTGCACACTTCTTTTTTGCAGCAGAAATTCTACCTTTGCCCGCCCAAAACGAGAACCATCCAGTTTTTTAAAAAAAGCACCATTTTCGCTGTAAAATATGGCACACCACAAGTCCGCATTAAAGCGCATTCGCCAGAACGACAAGCGTCGTCTGGAGAATCGCTACTACAAAAAATCAACCCGCACGGCCATCAAGAACCTGCGCGAGATGAAAGAAAAGGCCGAGGCTGAAAAATTTCTGCCCAAGGTCGTGAGCATGATTGACCGTCTGGCCAAGCGTGGAAACATCCACCGCAACAAAGCCGCCAACCTCAAGAGCGGCCTGATGCGTCATGTGAACGCTATCGCTGCGTAGTTGGGGATTTGGTTATTTGGGGATTTGGGGATTTGTTCGTAACTGGTTAGGATGGAACACGGATGACACGGATGAGACACGGATTTTCACAGATTTCTGGATGCTTGCACAAAAAATCTGTGAAAATCCGTGTCTCATCCGTGTCATCCGTGTTCCATCCTAACCAGTTACGAACAAATCCCCAAATCCCCAAATAACCAAATCCCC
>JANMME010000286.1:0-4558 GCA_031373015.1 Saprospiraceae bacterium | reverse complement strand
ATTTCAAGCACCTCTTTCCGCGCCGCTGCGATAAACTTCGTTTTCTCCTGTATCGAAACGCGGCCATTGACATGAAGGATGAATGCTGGCGACTTCTCGGAGTCCGTTGCTTTTTCCGGGACAACATAGTCTTCCCAGCCTGATGTATGTTGATTTGCAAAATCTTGAGATTCAAGGCTATAAGCCATGTCCAGCTCCAATTGAAGCAGTTCCTGCATGTATTTTGCAGCCTGACTGAGTGTTCTGAGGCCCACTTCGCCCCCATTTTTTATCTTGGAAAGGGCAGAAGGGGTCAACTTGTAACCCAATGTCTCAAACTTGTTCAGGACGTTTTTTTGCCCGTAGCTGAGTTTCTCGGACAAGTGCTCAAGCCCTTTTACAACGATGTTCCTAAGGCGGGCCTCCTTCGAAGTTGTTTCCATATCTGTGGGTGATGGTGAAGTACAAAGATAGGCGGAAGACGTTTTCCCGGGTTGCACTTGCTCAGGGCCTTTCTTTCAAGGCTTTGGCTTTTTCTAAGAGCCAGCGCCATTCGGCGGATTGCTTTTTTTCTTGGATGCGTTTGACCAAGAGTTCAGAGCGTTTTGGGTCGCCGGGGTTTGAGTAGACGAGCTGGTGGAGGAGGTTGGCGAAGTCGGAGTGGATTTGTCTTTGGGTTTCGGAGAGGAGTTTGGGGGAGGTTCGACTGAGGAACATTTTGAAGGCGTCCAGTTTGTAGGGGAGGAGATCGGAGCGGAGTTCGTAGAGGGCTTTTAGTTCGATGCGTTTTGCAATCATCTGGTAGTCAACAAATGGCGATGAAGCTGGAATATTGTCTAAACATTCCGAAAACTGGCCTACCCTGAACAGATAATTGGCTAGATTCAGCCTGTAAATATCATGTGTTTCGTTTTCGTCACGGAGTTCATGCTTGTATTTTTCAATAAAATTCAACGCCCAACCAAAATTTTTAACATTCAAAGCATTATTGGCAACGGCCCAATATCTGCTTCGGTTTATCCTCC
Organism: Saprospiraceae bacterium; assembly: GCA_031373015.1. Lineage (GTDB taxonomy): Bacteria > Bacteroidota > Bacteroidia > Chitinophagales > Saprospiraceae > M3007. The sequence continues at coordinate 3,554 of JANMME010000286.1, read as the reverse complement.
CTTCAAAGTGTAGGTACCCGCGTTCAAGATTGTCTTTATAGAGTTCGTGAAGCATGTGTTCCATTTCAACATGCTCATAATCTGCTGATAAAGATAAAACACAGAGGTTTCTCAAATATGTGTAGAATTCACGTAAACTTTTTGAGTCCAAATTTTTCTCATGATAAAGTAACAGGCTAAAAAGAGATTGGACTTCTGAAGGACTTGGATAGTCCTTCCTGAGCAAATTGAAAACTTCTTGGTTAATTTTAATACTAGGTGATTCGCCCAAATACCTTGCCGGGATATGATTATCTTCTATTAGAAGGCTAATTATCTCGGGAACATTAAGATGAGCAATTTTTTGCTGTAATAGGAACTGATTAAGTAAAACTAAGCGATTAAGATAATAATCTAACTCTAACACGCGGATTGTTTGAGGTATATTCAGATCTCCTTTTGCTTGGTTTCGGATGCTTTCTTCATCATATTTGATAAACTCCAAAAGAAACTGCCGATGGTAATACTGGCTATTATGATAAAGCGAATCGGACTGAATTTTGCTAAGTCTTGGCAATATTTGCTGAAACCGGTTATTCAAGCCTAGCGAACGGATAATTTCTGAAAAATCGAGAATTTGATGGAATTCGTTTTCCTCTCGGAAGTATCGCTGTGCCAACAAAAATGCACGTACAACCTTATTTGCTTCAACCATTACTTTCTCTAACTTTCCTTCCACGAATGCTTGCTTAGGGAAAATCATTTCATACACTTGCTCTTTCTCCAACTTTTTCTCATTATTTCCCGATGAATGGTTCAAAAAAACGTCAAGCAGTGGAATGACATGAGCCCTCATTCTACCATTATTGAAGAATGGAATAGTGGCAAAATGCCGAATTTGTGTTGTTTCTTCGGGCTTCAGCAATCGAATCAACTCAACTAACTGACTTTGTTCCATCGTTCACAGCGGAATATTTGCCAAAAAGTGTTATAAAATTTTTCAGGCCGAAGAAACGACCTTTGCTTTGAAATTTCTTGGTTCACCATTATAAAAAATTGATTATGGCAAAAAATCTTCTACTTGCTCTGCTTGTAAGCACCCTTTCATTTGCGTCCACCTCAATTGTTGCCGCCTTTGAGGCCACGCCATCTAAAAACCCTATCTTAAAATCTGACGAATGTGTTGCGCCGCCGCCCGACAACTTTCATGTAACGCGTATTGGTTCGAGTGATGTTGACCTAGCGTGGACACCTGCTTGGGCCGGAGCAACCCACACGATAGCAGTGTTTTTCCAAGATGAATCTAGTGCTTGGACTGATTGGGCAATTTATTACGATATTCCGGGGGATTCTTATACGATTTCAGGTTTGACCCCGGGTTCTTATAAGATTTCGAACGCCACCAATTGTACTACTGGCGAGAGGAGTGTTTTTGACTCGGAAATAACGTTCAAAGTCATCGAGTTGTCAACAGCTGGACGCATACCTATAAATCCATCTCCAGTTAGTGATTGTTCTATGGTTAATTATCTGACTCATAATTGGGTTGGATTTAGAGTAAAAGAAATAGCGACAGGTAGATCTAATCTGTTTGAATTTCAAATGGAAGGGTCCGTTGCTTTGGTGAAAAGAGTCTTTGAAAATCAAATAGTTGCTGTTAACAGTGATGGGGAATTCCCAATAGGCCCTCAACATCTAGGAATAGGATCATCCTTTCAAATTGATGATAAAAGTAATCCAAATGAAGAACAATCAATTGGGTTTGTAAAAATCACCCAGTATGGTGGAAACCTACTGCCTTTTATTGGCATTTGCAAAGATGTCAACAATCCTCCAATACAATGGAAGTCTAACTATGAATTTACCGCTTTTACTGCAGAAAGTGCTATTGTTGCAACTCCTTCAGGAGGGTCAGGAACCGGACAAGGGCTTATTCGACCCCGTTTTGACAGCAAGTTCATAGCACAAAGCCCGTTTACAAATAATTTAATGGTTTTTGTACTTAACCCATTATCAGAAATTGACGAAGCAACTATTTATTTGTTAGACTCAAAAGGGACGGTCTTATTGACGCAAAAACTCAATATGCAAAGCGAAGAAGCGTTCATTTCTACGGAGTCGATTTTGCCAGGGCTGTATGTTCTTAAGATAAAATCGAAACAGGGTGTCCAAACCTTAAAAGTTCTAAAACCAAAATAAATCTATATTTTATGCTAAAATCACTTTTTTTCGTACCCTTTTTCAGCCTATCAATACCCCTTCCCGCCCAACCCATCATTCAGTGGCAAACAACACTTGGTGGAACGCTCTATGATGAAGCAAGATCGGTTCTACAAACTACTGACGGTGGTTATTTCATATCGGGTTATACAGTTTCAGATGATGGCGATGTAACTGGCAATCATGGATTTCACGATTTCTGGGCTGTGAAATTGGACAGCATGGGAGCAGCCCAGTGGAAAAAGGCATACGGGGGAAGCGGCGAAGACTGGGCTTATGATGCTCAACAGGCCACTGATGGGGGATATATAATAACCGGATATACGGAATCGAATGATGGGGACGTATCCGGGAACCACGGAGGCAAGGATGTCTGGGTACTAAAATTGGACCTAAACGGAGACGTTCTGTGGCAAAAATGCTTGGGAGGCAGTAACTCGGATGAGGCTTGGTCTATTCAAATTACGCAAGATCAGGGCTACATTTTGGCATGCAGATCAAGTTCTACCGATGGTGACGTGACAGGAAACCACGGCTCTTTTGATTATTGGGTAGTAAAGTTGGACGGTACTGGAGAAATTGAGTGGCAAAAATCGCTTGGAGGTAGCAATTTTGATTTTGGCTATACCGTCAGCCCGACCAGCGATGGAGGGTACATCGCCGCGGGCGAATCCCAATCTCACGATGGAGACGTAACTGGAAGCCATATTGGGTTAGATGCCTGGGTTGTAAAATTGAATTTTGAAGGTAAAATAGAATGGCAAAGGGCCTTAGGTGGAACTGGTTTAGACCGCGCTAATGACATCCATCAAACAAGGGAAGGGGGGTATATAGTTTTCGGGCAGACAAATTCAAACGACGGTGATGTTATGGGTAACCACGGCGATAGTTACGACCTTTGGGCAGTGAAATTGACCAATACAGGAGAAATAGAATGGCAAAAGCCACTCGGAGGTAGCAGCGAAGACTATGGTCAAGCTATTTGCCAAACAAGTGACGGCGGTTTTATTGCGACAGGGTATGTCAATTCAACCAATGGAGATGTAACGGGCAATCATGGTAGCACCGACCTTTGGGTGGTTAAATTGTCGGAAGGAGGTGATCTTCTATGGCAGAAAGCATTTGGAGGCACCTTGCAAGAAACAGGATTTGCGCTTCAGCAGACGACTGATGGTGGTTACGTTATAGCCGGATATGCTTGGTCTAATAATGGTGACGTATCCGGCGTGTTAGGAAAGGCCGACTTCTGGATCGTCAAACTCTCCCCTTCATCCTCCCCCACCTCAGCCCCACCATCCCTCCCCCTAGAAATCTTCCCCAACCCCGCCACCAACACAATCTCCCTAAAAATCCCC
>JANMME010000264.1:0-8377 GCA_031373015.1 Saprospiraceae bacterium | reverse complement strand
CCCTTGTCGATGGGACAACCCCAGAGTTCGAAATCTACGCGCACATGGTCGGAAATCGGCGTCGAGGAACGTTTTCTCGATATTGTAGTGGTGGGCGGTGGCGCTACAGGCGTAGAAGTGGCGGGTGCTTTGGCCGAGATGAAACGCCACATTATAGGCAAAGACTACCAAGACTTAAATCGAGATGAAATCGAAATCCACCTGATTCACGGCGACCCTCGTGTGCTCAACGCCATGTCGCCAGAAGCATCGGCTAAGGCTGAAAAATTCCTTCGGGAACTCGGCGTGAAACTTTGGCTCGACAAGGTGGTAAAAGACTACGATGGTCAAACAGTGACGATAGACGACGGCACTACCATCCGTGCCGATAAGGTGATTTGGGCGGCAGGCATTATCGGCAACAAGATCGAAGGCATCCCCGCCGAATCATACAGCCGTGGCAATCGCTTGATTTGCAACGAGTTCAATGTAGTAGCGGGGGTGGAAAACATATTTGCCATTGGAGATATTGCACTTCAAACCCACGAGCCAAAATGGCCGAAAGGCCACCCACAGGTGGCGCAACCGGCTTTGCAACAGGGCAAACAACTGGCAAAAAACCTGGCCCTGATGGTGCAAGGCAAACCATTGGCGCCTTTTCGTTATTTCGACCTTGGCAGCATGGCTACTATCGGACGGCATCGGGCGGTGGCTGACCTGCCGTTTTGGAAAACTCAAGGGATATTGGCTTGGATGATGTGGCTTTTTATCCACCTGCTCTACATCCTTGGCACGAAAAACAAGATTTTCGTTTTTCTCAATTGGGTTTGGAATTATCTTACCTACGACCAAAGTTTGAGATTGGTGATTAAGCCTTGGCGCAAGCCAGGCAACTGATTAAACCGCAAAATGTAAAACAGGAGAACCGCAAAATGTAAAATTAAGAGGGAAATGCTGCCGTCTCGACTTTGAGCCTTTTGATTCTCCTTGGTTAGATTTTGCAACCATCTGAATTTAAGCAGGAACCTGCCCCTCTTAATTTTACATTTTGCGGTTCTCCTGTTTTACATTTTGCGGTTCTCCTGTTTTACATTTTGCGGTTTAATTAATTTGTAAACGAAAATCCCAACCCAAACGACCACCACAGTTTTCGGTGATAAAGCCATTGGTCGCCCACCTCGCTGGCGTAGTCTTTTCCAAAAATAAACCCCAGGCTGTATTGATCCAATTGCAGGAGAATGCCCGTGCTCCAGGTAAGCCCTGGCACAACGTCGTTGCTGCTTCCTTCATCGGCGGCTTTAAATTCCATGGAAGTATTGTTGTCGTTGATATTGATAAAGGTCAGCCCAGCCGTCATGGGGATGGTGAGGTAATGTTCTTTTTTCTCTGACAATTTTTTGGTAAGGCCTATAAAAGCCCCGAGTGTCACATCGGTGGTCAGGCGAAAAGTGCCGTGCTCTGCCTTCTTTCTGATTTTAAACGGGATGGTCAGTTGGCCTCCTGTGAACCGAAGCCCCTGCAAAAACTTTTTCCCGGTTGAATCATGGGTTGGGGGGCAAGCAACGGCGCTAGAATCTGCGCCTTTGCAACGTGGGCAAGCGGCTGGCTGTACATTGGATGCGGGGGATTCATGCACTACAGGCTGTCCAAGTCCCTTGGGGGATGCGCCGATGCATAGTCCGGCAATGGCAAAACATAGATGGGGCCGCCTCATACGTAAATAGAGTTTAGAGTTTGTATCCTAACGCAAGTTAACAAAAAATTCTTGCGCCTTAACTGTTATATTGTGTAGATGCGGCTTAGCAATAGATGGGTGGGCGGTTTCATCGCGCAAGCAAAAAATATTGTTGTAAGGGGTTTCTTTTAACAATGATGTTCCTTGAAAAAAAACCCTCGGAAAGTGCAGCGGGGGCACTCCGAGGGGTCATCTTTGGTTAGTTAACCAATTGCTTGATTATCAATATCCAAATTGGGTTTTTAGATCAACGTTTTACAATGATTTTGCCCATGTTGGGTCGGAGCGTGATTACAGCCGTGCCCACTGCGGTGGCTGCGCCTGTTGCCACATCTATGGTATAAAGTCGGCCTTCGCCAGTGGTTTGGTTGTAACCCAATGCGTATAGTAGGCCTGTGTTGGGGCGGAAATCGAGGCCATGGATGCTTTGTCCTGCTGCGATGCCGCTCACTTAAATAGCCAAAAGCCGTTATAATTGGGCAAGTGCTACCCCTCAAATCCCATAATCACCCGCTCAATAATATCGCAACATTCGCCCAATTGGCTTTCGGTCATGACCAGTGGTGGCGCAAAGCGGATCACGTTGCCGTGGGTGGGTTTAGCCAGGAGGCCGTTTTCAGCGAGGCCAAGGCAGATGTTCCAAGCTGTTTTGCTTTGTTCTGTATCGTTGATTACCACGGCATTGAGTAGACCTTTGCCGCGCACCAAAGAGATCAGGTCTGGGCGTTTTTGTTGCAGCACCCGCATGCGCGAGCGAAAGGTTTTGCCCAGTTCTTTTGCGTTGTCAGCGAGGTGCTCGTCTTCTACCACTTTCAATGCCTCCATGGCTACGGCACAAGCGAGCGGGTTTCCGCCAAAGGTAGAGCCGTGTTCGCCGGGTTTGATGGTGAGGATCACCTCGTCGGTGCTGAGTACGGCGCTCACGGGCAACACGCCCCCCGAAAGGGCTTTGCCAAGGATCAGGATATCGGGTTTTACGGCCTCGTGGTCGCAGCAAAGTAAACGACCCGTGCGGGCGATTCCGGTCTGCACTTCGTCGGCGATAAAAAGGACGTTGTGTGCCTTACATAGATCGTAAGCTGTAGCGATGTAGCCTTCATCCGGTACATTCACACCAGCCTCGCCTTGAATAGGTTCGACCAGGAAACCGGCCACATTGGGGTCTTGCAAGGCTAGTTCGAGCGCATCGAGGTCATTGTAAGGGATCACTTCAAAACCACGCATATAGGGGCCAAAACCATTGCGGCTGTCGGGATCGGTAGAGGCGGAAATGACGCCCAGGGTGCGCCCGTGGAAGTTGCCAGCGGCAAAAATGACCTTGGCTTTCCCTTCGGCCACGCCTTTTATTTGGTAGGCCCATTTGCGGGCGAGTTTGATGGCCGTCTCCACCGCCTCAACCCCTGTGTTCATGGGCAGAATGCGCTCGTAGCCAAAATATTGGGTCAAAAACTCGGCATATTCGCCCAACAGGTTATTGTAGAAAGCGCGGGAGGTGAGGGTCAGTTTTTGCGCTTGCTCGATCAGTGCCCCGATGATGCGCGGATGGCAATGGCCTTGGTTTACGGCACTATATGCGGAAAGGAAATCGTAGTATTGTTTGCCTTCAACATCCCAGACATGTACGCCTTTGCCACGCTCGAGCACGACCGGGATAGGGTGGTAATTGTGCGCGTTGAAGCGGTCTTCGAGTTCGATTAATGTGGCAGAGGAAAGTGTGGTGAGGATTTCCATAATTTATTCAAGTTCTTCGTAAATCAATGAGCGATCTACTTTTTCTAAAAGGGATACTTTCAATTCAGCCATTCGTCGGCCAGCTATAGAGGAGTCGAGCAAGCTTTTTTCGTCGAGGCGAGCCGTGAGATAACCGGCCAAAAAAGCATCGCCGATGCCTGTGGCATCTTGGCGGAACTCGAGTGCGTGTGTTTCGTCGCCGGTGCCAGTCCAGCACCCTTTGTCGCTGACAAAGCAAACCTGTGACGCGCCAATTTTCAAAAAATGCTCAATGACCGCTTCTGGAGAAGGGGCATCGTCTTCATAAAGGTCTTTCCAGTCTGTGTCGCTTATTTTTACCAACGCCTTGTAGCGGCAAATTTCAGACACTGCCTTTTTGGCTTCGATACGGTCTGGGAATATTTTGTTGCTGTAATTGACATCTATCGAGACCAAACAACCGGCACGTTGGGCGCGTTCGGCGGCTTGCAAGATAACATGCTGAGAAGGGTTTTTGCTCAAGGCAAAACAGGTTGTGTGAAAAACCCCAATGTTTTCAAATGACTGGAAAGGGAATTGGCGAATGGACAGCATCGAATCGGCACCGCGGTACACTTGGAGGTTGGAAGCAGTGGCTGATCGTGTTGCTAAAACGAGGGTAGTTGGATCTTCTACTTGTGCAACACAGGAAGTATCAACGCCCGAGCGGTTGAGGTGGTTGATCAGGACCCTCCCCATATCGTCATTGCCAACAGTAGCCGCGAGCATTGCTTTGTTGTTGAGTCGTGCCATGTTGATGGCCAGACTGGCGGGGTTGCCGCCAGGTATTCGTTTGAACAGCATACCCTCGTCTAAGGTTTGCACAAATTCTGCGGTGATAAAATCTACCAGTAGTTCTCCCGCTGAGAGTATATCAATAGTTCTTCGCATAAATGCCGTACACGGTATTTTTCAAAGGCAAATGGGCTTTCCAATCGCGCTACTTCGTTGTGTTTCAAGCGATTTTCAGTATTCTCCTTTCTAGATTAGGGAGCAATGATACGGCGAGTTTTGGACTTGGCTGGCATAGTACCGTATTCCATACGACGAATCTATGTTAAAATGGCTCAAAGGGATTGCATCTTGAGGTACACCCCGTTGGTCCAACCAAAGCCGTCTTGGTTGGGATATTCCCCACCGCCGCCGGGCGAGCCCAGGTTTTCCACATTGTATTTTTCCATCATTTTGCCTGTATCGGCGTATGTTTTTTCGTTCAGCGCTAGCCAGTTGTGACGGATTTTTTCAGCCAGGTCGGAATGGCCATAGTTCATCAAGCCCCGGTAGGCCATCCATTGGAGTGGGGCCCAGCCGTTGGGCGCGTCCCATTGCTGGCCTGAGTGAGACAGGGTGGAAATGAGGCCACCGGGATGCAGAAATTTCTCCTCCAAAACTTTTGCCACGCTCGCTGCCTGTCGGGCATCGGCAATCTGAAAAAAAAGTGTGAACGCGGCGGCGAGTGTAAATGATGCAGAACGTTGGTTTTCAACAAAATTGAAATCAAAAAAGAACCCCTGCTTACCGTCCCAACAATATTTCAAGATAGCTGCTTTGCGCAATCGTGCGCGTTCCTTGTACACTTCCACAGGCGTGTGGTCGGGCAATTGCCGATAAGCGTGTACGAGCGTTTTTTCCAAAAAATAGAGCAGGCAATTTAAATCCACGGGCAACAGATCGCAGGTGCGGATGGTGGTCAGGTTTTGCTCGTCGCCGAGCCAGCGGCTGCTGAAATCCCAGCCAGATTCGGCGGCGGCCCGGAGATGGCGGAAGATTTCCTCGGCGGGGCGACTGGATTGCTGTGCGGTGTGCAGATCTTCAGCATAAGCTTCGGGGCGGGGGCTAGGATCATCATCCCAATAACGGTTGAGGAGGCTTCCATCATGCAATTGGACAAGCCGGCGATGGGTTCTTGTACCGGCGGCTTTAGCCGCAGGATTGTCGCGATTATCTCCTGCCGCTAAAGCCGCCCGTACATGCTCTCCATGCATCCAATAATCGTACTCCTTTTCCAAAACCCGACGGTAATGGAGCAGGGTCGCTTCTCCTTTTATTTCCGCTAAAAGACTGACCATCAGCGCAAAAAACGGCGGTTGCGAGCGGCTGAGGTAATAGCTCCGGTTGCCGTTGGGGATGTGCCCGAAGGTTTCGATCTGGTAGGCAAAATTGTCCACTATATGCTGAATGAGCTCGGAGCGGCCCGAGACCTGCAATCCGAGCATCGTGAAATAACTGTCCCAATAGTACACTTCGCGAAAGCGCCCGCCAGGAACGATGTAGGGATAGGGGAGCGGGAGGAGGGAACTGATAACTATGCCCTCCTTCGCCCCCGCCTGCCGAGACTTGGCGGGCAGGAAGGCTACGGCGGATAAAGATTTTGGATTTTGGATTTTGGATTGCCCGCGCAGCAACACATCCCAGAGATTGTCCAGATGTTCGCGGATGGGTTTGTTGGCGGATTGGTAGCTGGTGTCAGGTATTTCAGGGAATTCAAAATGGGTGGTTACGAAGGTTTTCAGATCAAAACCGGGCTGGGATTTAGCCTGTTCGTAGGCCTCCAAAATGTCCGCTGGCTCAGATTTTGGTGAGCAGTCGGGGAAGAATTTGGAGTCGGGGAAGATGCCGCTGGTTTGGACGGCTTCGTAGAGCGGGGAAAGGGAGAGGAGGTGTAGTAAAGTGGGCATCTAATTGATTTTTGAATTATCTTTATATACCAACCTTCTGATTTTTAGAAACATCAGTTTGCCAATAACGAGAAACCACTTCAACAACCAAGTGATATGCTTCCTCTCGGGCGTTGTCGGGCAAAAGGTTTACTAATGCGAGCACGGTTTGCTTGAATGAGATCAAAGGTTCCAGGCTTACAATTTGGAGCAGGTATTTTTTTAAGAATACCCTCAACAAAACCAACTTAGCTGCATGATCCTTGTCTGGCAAAATAGATTCATTGCCATAGGAATTGAGCAATTCATGGAGCGCAATCTCTTCTGTGCTCAGGTTATTCATTGTTGAAAAATCGACATTTGCCATCATATATAGTGTTTTACTCTGCTTTTCGTTTGAGTTTTAATGCCTCGTACATTTCACCCGACTCATAAAATACCCATTCGTCGTTCATTAAACCCCATACCCAAAAATCTGGTTCTATTTCGACCCAATGACGTTGAAGCACAAGTAAGTAAAGTTTCATTCTGCGTTTCTCGCCCGTGATCAAAATTTCGCGCTCGGGATACAGCTCAGTAAACGCTCGAACGATAACTCCAACTGTTCCTAACACTCGAACAATGTCGTGATTGTTGCTGGTTTCTAGAAATTGCAATTTCCCAGCTACAAAATCTGCCAGCCCCAAATTATACACATTTTCCCCAACTTGACTGAACTGGACAACCTTTACAACCTTGCGCCGTTCGCTAACGCTTTGAAAAGTAAAGAACTTTGAAAAGTTAGAGCTTCTATATGGGTACGCTTCGTCGAACATTTGGTTGTTTCCATTTAGTTTGTGCTTACAAAAATAAGCGATTCAAACTAAATTTGCAAATACTAACCCCATCACTTTTTCGCCTGCAATCGCTTAAAGAAAAACAGCCCTACCAACAAAATCCCGATCGGCAGCAGCGAGCAATAGAAAGCCGTTTGGCCGCCTAGTTTCCCAAAAATATTGCCCGTGATGATCGAACCCGTGGTGCCGCCCAGCGCGGAAAAAACGATGATGAGGCCCGACATGAGCCCGTGCTTTTTCTTGGGCAAGCTGCTCAAAATCAGTGAGTTGATGGTGGGATAAATCGGCGCCAGGAACAACCCGATGAGGGGGAAGATAAAAGCTGCGATGGGTGCATTCCCCCATCCAGTTGCGGCTCCGGCCACAGCACCATTTGCCAGTGGAATGGCCAAAAGCACCAGAGCTGCGGCGATCAAAAGGCAGGAGGTAAGCGCCACATACCAGCTGATCTTTCGAAGCACGATACCCGCGAGCAGCCGGCCCAAGCCTGTTGCAATGGAAAGAATCCCGGCCATTTCAATGCTCAAGGAAGTGGGCAGTCGCAATACTTCCTGATTGTAGGTAGGCAGCCAACTCATGATGCTTTGCTCAATGAGCACATAGAAAAACGCACACAGCACAAACACCAGCACCAGCGGCGCGGCCATGAGCTGGAACATTTGCGCAAAATCGGGTGCTTCACCCTCGGGGCTTTTGGCCTCCGATTCGTCGAGCGAGGCGGAGAATAACAGCAGGAAGGCTGCCAGAGAAAGAGCGCCTAACAAATAATAGACCTTGAGCCAAGCCAAACTTTGCGGGTTGGCGTCGTCCACGAAGTAGCTGAACACGAAATAGCCTGCCGTGATACCCACCATAAAAAATGACTCGATGAAGTTCATCAGGCTGATGTGCTCTTTTTCGTCTTTCGTGACAAGACCTATGGTGCTGTACACCGACATCTTGATCAACGCAAAACTTGATCCTACGGCTGCAAACAGCAATTTGGTCATCCAAAAGCCTGGCACATTGGGTACAATAAAACATACGACCGTGACCAATGCCAGCGCTGCGAGCATGGAGTTCTTATAACCCCATCGAGTAATGTAAGACGACAACAGGAACGAAACGACGGCAATGCTCAGGTCTTTGAATGCCTCCAGCACCGAGGCGCCACCGGGCGAAACGCCGTAACTGTTCTGCACTTGCAGAATGACCGTGCCCACGCTGTTGAGCAAGATGGCGAACACGAAGTAATTGAGGAACAGGGAGGCCTTGATTTGCCAGTTTTTCATGATGCAACGCGGATCACGCGGATTTTATAGATTTGCGCGGATTGGGTGCAAGGTTTGAAAAAAACATTATTTTTTAAGTGAAGGAGTAAAAATAAACCGCAGAGGCGCAGAGGCGCGGAGTGTTGATTTTCAAACACTCTGCGCCTCTGC
>JANMME010000231.1:0-3962 GCA_031373015.1 Saprospiraceae bacterium | reverse complement strand
CACCAAGCCCAAGGTGGATCTTATGGCCGGGCAAACCGCCGCCCAAGCCATCAATTCAATCCTCCAGTTGAACGCCTTTCAACAAAGCCAGCCGATTTACAAAGACCTCCAAACCCCTGGCTCGCCAGTGCAAACTTGGATACTGCCTCTGCCTGGCCTGCCAGCGAACACACCCGCTCAAGATTTCATTTTGCGCCGTTGGCTGATGATCTGGTGGTGCAATGAGGCCCTGCGAGACACGGGCATCGGGCATAAAATGCAGTTCTTTTTCCACCAGTTCATGCAGACGAGCGCCAACGAGTCGCGCAGCCACATGTTTTTCGATTACCTGCAACTGATGCGCTGGGCAGCCTTGGGCAATTTCAAGAAATTGGCCTACAAGATCGTAGTGGACAATAACATGCTGTTTTATCTCAATAATCAGCAGAATTCAAAAAACAACCCTAACGAGAATTTTGCACGGGAGTACCTCGAATTATTTACCATCGGGAAAGGCCCGCAAATCGGCCCGGGCGACTACACCAATTACACAGAAGACGATATAGTGCAAGCCGCCAAGGTGCTTACCGGCTTCCGCGTCCGTATAAACCGGGATGTAGTGGACGCAGAAACGGGCATTCCTCGTGGGGATGTTCAGTTCAATCAACACGCCACAGGCAGCAAAACCTTCTCCTCAAAATTTAACAATACGGTCATAGCAGGAGCCACGGATGCTGCCGGCATGTGGGTAGAATTGCAGGCCTTTGTGAACATGATTTTTGCGCAGCCTGAAACCGCCAAGAACCTTTGCCGCCGCCTTTATCGCTTTTTAGTAAGCCGAAATATCACGACAGAAATCGAAACGGACATCATCCTTCCGCTTTCTAACACCCTCATTGCCAACAACTTTGAGGTCAAGCCAGTGCTTCAGCAGCTCCTCCAAAGCCAGCATTTCTTTGATGCGGACGACTCTGACAACGTGGACGAAATCATCGGCGGGATGATAAAATCGCCGATTGAGTTGAATTATCAAACCTTGTCCTTTTTCGGGATGCCTTTGCCCGACCCCGTCAACAACACCCCCTCTTATTTCCAATTATTCGACGCCGGGATGCTCCAGCGTGCTTTTGGCACCGCAAACTTCCCACTCTTTTTCCCATCAGATGTGGCAGGGTACCCTGCTTATTATTCCGATCCGGGCTTCAGCCATCAGTGGTTCGATTCCAGCACTATTATCACTCGCTATAAAGTGGGTGAAATGTTCCTCAGTGGAAAGTTGACCATTGGCGGACAGGTAAACCAGCCGCTTGGCACGAAGCTCGATATCGCCCCTTGGGTGAAAAACAGCGGCGTAATCTCCAACGCGCTTGATTCTCAAACTTTGGTGGAAAACTTGCTCAAATACCTGCTGCCTGAGCCAGTTGATGCCGACCGGTTTAACTATTTCCACGTCCAGGTTTTCCTCGACAATTTGCCGCCTACCGATTGGACCTATGAATGGCAGAATTACCTGAACACCAACAATGCTACGGAGGTGACCATCGCGCTTGAAAGGCTTATAAAAGCCATTATGTATTCACCTGAATATCAAACATTCTGATACTTATGAAACGCAGAAATTTCCTAAAAATATTTCCCGCCGCAACGGTAACGCCGTTCGTGGTGGACGGTCACGCATTTCGGCCATTTGCCAACAGCAAAATTGCTCGGCTCTTGAGCAGTTGCGAGGGTGTAGAAGAACGCGTGCTGGTGCTGATCCAGCTTAAAGGCGGCAACGACGGCCTCAATGCAGTTATCCCCATCAATCAATACGACACCTATGCCAACCTGCGCCCTACTATTGGCCTTCCCGAAACCGCCCTTATCAATTTGGACGGTACTTTGGGCAACAATGAGCAAGTGGGCGTACATCCTTCCTTATTGAAAATCAAGGAGTTGTACGATAAAGGTTGGGCCAGCGTTGTACAAGGCGTGGGCTACGAGAGCATGAACCAGAGCCACTTCAAGGGCACAGACCTTTGGATGAGTGGCGGAGACGGCACGATCGCCAACAACAATATCAAATCTGGTTGGATGGGCCGTGCTCTTCAGGCTTTTTACCCGGATGTGCTGGGAGTGCCCACCGCTTCAATGCCCGATCCACTGGGCATTCAAATTGGCGATGCTACCACATCACTTGGTTTTCACACAGAGACCCAGCACCAAAATGTCATCAATCTGAGCGGTCAGGATGCTGCTGGGTTTTATTCGCTCGTTCAAACGATTGGAGGTGCTCCCATAGCCAACGTGCCAGATTCTGAGCATGGAGGCGAACTTGAATTCATCATGGGGGTGGAGCAAAGTACTAGCTTGTACGCCCAGCGTATTTCAGAGGTTTTTAATGCCGGATCCAATTTTTTGACCACCTACACGACCACCAATCCAAGCAGCCTTGCCGCTCAACTAAAGACAGTGGCCCGACTCATCAGGGGTGGCTGCAAAACCAAGATTTACCTTTGTCAACTGCGTGGCTTCGATACGCACAATGCTCAAGTGGTCGGCAACGACCCTACGGTGGGCGATCACGCCGATCTTTTGCTGGATCTCGCCGAGTCCGTCAAAAACTTTATGGATGATCTTGAGGGGCTTGGCATTGCCGATCAAGTGACGGCTTGCACTTTCTCTGAATTTGGCCGCTGCGCCAAAGAAAACGGCTCTGTTGGCTCCGACCACGGCACCCTTTCGCCCATGTTTGTTTTTGGCAAAAACATAGCAGCAGGCGTGCGTGGCACCAACGTTAATCTCTCCGACTTGACCAACGACAACCAGTTGAAAGGGACGCAATTTGACTATCGCCAAGTGTTCACCACATTGCTCCAAGACTGGCTGGGCGCTAAGGAGGAAGTGCTGACGGAAACCATGTTTGATGGCTACGCTAAAATACCATTGGTAGATACTGCGGCAGTTGTAAGCCCTGATTGTTACCTTCCTGTGACCGTGGGAATAAAGGATAACTATTTGACAGAGAAGCCTTTAACCATTTTTCCCAATCCAGCCAGCATTCAGGTGGAGATCGGATTTACAAACCTTAGCGCCTCTTTTGAGGCGCGACTTTCGCTGCACAGTCTGGGTGGCACACTGGTATCGGCCACCAACGTGAAGGTTGAGCACGATGTCAACGTTTATTACCTGGATGTGTCTTCCTTGCCCTCGGCGGTTTACTTCGTTCGTTTGGAAAACAAACTTACGGGTCGGGGGCATGTGGCCAAACTTAATGTGATTCGTTAGTACTATTCGAATACTGTGAACAAAGGCACATGGGTCGCTTCGTTTGGGGCGGCTCATGTGTTTTTAGAAATTGCCCATGAAAATTTGATGCGTTTACAAAGACGGCCATACCTTTACCTTATGAAATTTGCAATCGCTATTTATCTGCATCATCACCATCATCTCCTGCCACTGGCAAGCGATAAGGTGTAGGCGCGTTTCAGCGTTTTAATTTTTCACACCAAACCCGGCTTGTCGTTGCTCACGACAAGCCGGGTTTCTTTTTGCCAATCTCAACCCTCAACATCCTCAACCGCCCATGCTCAGAATTGCCATTCAAAAATCGGGTCGCTTGTTTGAAGATTCCGTCGCCCTTTTGCGGGATGCGGGCATCTCATTCGGTAGTAGCCCCAACCGACTGCTTCGCGCCCAAGCCTCCAACTTCCCGCTTGAAATCATTTTCCTTCGTGACGACGATATTCCTGAATACGTGGAGGGCAACGTCGTAGACGCGGGCATTGTCGGGGAAAACGTCATTTTAGAAAAGCAAAAGACGGTGCAAATCATCGAGCGGCTTGGCTTTGGCAATTGCCGCATGAGTCTGGCACTTCCCAAAAATGTAGCCTATACAGGGATACAATCACTTCAAAATCTGCGGATTGCGACCAGTTATCCGCGCATCCTCGAGGATTTTTTGAAGGCGCAAAATTTAAGTGTCGAAATTCATGAGATCAGCG
>JANMME010000230.1:0-4693 GCA_031373015.1 Saprospiraceae bacterium | reverse complement strand
TTTTTCTTGAGTAAGTAAGCCATCTACATTTGGTAAATCTCGTAATGTTATTAGTGTTTTTGCAAAATCATTATCAAGGTGCTTAAAAAATTCATCCTCCAAAGAACTGTCAGCATTACCACCCGTCACTATTGTATTCCTGTTTTTTTCATAAAAGACGCTCCCAGGAAATCGTGGTTTTTCGCTTATTCTTTCTATTTTTTTGTCATATACATAAACTGTGCCTCCATCATTACAGAACCCTTTAATATAAAATTCAGGGATGTAATGATGCTTAGATGACGTATTGTTAGCGTTTTTCATTTTATAAACTTCCGCCTCGCGCAGTCTTCTCCCGCCGCGTTTAGCCTTGTGGCCAAATGCCCCTTGCGTGAGCAGTCAAGCCGTGTGTCACTCTTCTTTCCTTTTGCTGAGGCACCTGGTGCAATCATCTTGTGCAACGCTTTTGGATTTTAATCAACAAACAACAAGTGCGGTGGCAAAAACGTTGCCTGCAAATTGATTCGATTTAATTGGGCAACGGTATTAATTGCGGCTGTACTGCCATAATATCTATAACTGGCAATATTGCATTATGTAGAAAAGTGCCTTTGAAAGCTCCAAACATTAAACCGCGAAGTGTAGAAGCCGAAATTCCTAACAAAGTCTTTGAAAGTGGTTCTGGTACATCAAGGTATTTCCCATCGGTTTTTATGAGCACTTTTCCCAAATCAAGAACGGTATAATGAAATACGGCTGAAAATTGCCCAACTTGAACATCTTTCTCCAAAACCTTGATAACTACGTCTGCGAATACCGTCAAAACGTTTTCTTGCATATTCGGGATTGTCCGAAACTGCATATTAAAGTTGAAAGTTGCTGCTGTTCCGCCCTCTGGCGGAGCCTTGATTATTGAATTGACTATTTCAATTCCCTTTATACTGAATTCAAACTTATTTTCCATATTATGCGTGTGGAATTTGCCGTTCAAAAGTGCTTATAGACACATTTACCTTATTTTTAAGGGACATACCAAATGAGGAGCCACCTATAGTATAAGGTATCCCATAAGGAGTCAATGCCGTTAAATCGACACTAACTTGATACATAGTTTGGGGAACTGGCTTTTCTTCTAAGGCCAATAATTGAACATTTAAAGCCCGCTGAATATCGGTAAGCGTATCAACGGTAAAATTGTGTCCACCGCTTAGCCACTTAGTTATGACGGATGGGCTTTGCCCCATCAGCTCGGCAAATTGCTTTTTGCCAAGCCCTTTTGCCTCCATTGCATCGAATATTTTGGCAGCCAGAATCATTCGGTTTTCAGTACGAGCAAGTTCTTCTGGAGTTCCAAGGGACAGGAATTCGTCCAAAACCGCACTTTTATAGGCTTTGGAAGTCTTATTGTTATTCTGTTTCATGTCTGCTATTTTTATTTGTGGTTCGGGAAATGGATTAAACGAACATTATTCGTCTTCTTCGTCAAAAGAATCGTCCTCGAAAATCAAATTGCCCATTAACTCGCATCCATCGGGAGACCATTTAATATCTTTATCAAGTATCCTTTGAGTTAGAGCATCAGATACCATCCTAATCAAAGAATTCTCATATTCCAGTTTGGGTATTTCTTGAAAGGCCGCAACACCTTTGGGCTTTGCCCCTCCGCCTCCAAGAATAATTGCCACATTGGACAATCGCATACAATACAACCGAAGTCGCTTTTTGGGTTTATCACGCAAATCCCATACATCTTGCCCCCATTTACCTTCTGGCCTTTCAAAATACTGTTCTCGCACCCCGGTTGTGTGTGCCATCGTTACAATTTGGTTTTTCAAGTTTTCTAATTCTTTTGGGTATTCAGATTTGTTCTCCAAAAAGAATTGCTCGAAAAGCGTGTGCTCATCGTCGTTCAGGATTACGGAATAAACTGTAGCGCGTTTACCACAAAGCCCGTCCAATTTTTGAATTTTGAATTTCACCTATAACTGAAGTTCCGGCAAATATAACGGTCTTTCCCACCAAGTGTTTCACCTAAAAGTAAAATTTTTTACTTTTTTAAAAAAAAACCTGAAAATCAGAGTAAAAATTCATTTGCCTGCTCAATCACTTCATTTCCGCCCCTCTTGGTGTCCTAATATGCACTTGGTGACAACACGAAGCGCGGCGGCAAAATTTGCAGCCCGATGTAATTCCAACCATGTTTTTACCCAAAGCCCGATCCCTGTCGCAGGCAATCACCGTAAGGCTTGGGTTCTTAAACTTGCCTCGAATACCTTTGCAAAGAATTGTGTGCTGTTATCACACCTTAATGAGTTGCAAATTAATTCTATGTCAAGAGCATTTACCCTGATTTTCATCTGGTCCATTGCGGCTTTTGTGCCCTGTCATCTTTCCGCACAAATCCCGTGCTCGGATTTTGTTTTTAACCGCTGGCAACATCCATTGATGTATGCCACAACAATCCGCGACTGTATTACGACACAGGATGGCAATATGGTCATCTCCGGTTACTACATTACAAACTATGATAGTATTCGGCCCCTCATTTGTAAGGCAAACACTCAGGGCGACCTATTATGGCGGAATGATGTCATTTTTGATGACACTTACGAGACCGCCGATGCTGTAGCCGAATTGCCGGATGGATCTTTTATGGTAGCTGGTGCCGAATCTACTTTGGTGGGCGCTGACACCTTTGCCCATGCATACCTTGCAAGATTTAGTGCAAATGGTAAAATTATTTGGGACAAAGTCTACGAGACACCGGCTTTTCAGGAATCTTTTCAGGATGTTGCCATTTGTCCAAACGGCGATATGATCGTCCTGGGAAATCAGTCAACCAACACAGGACCATTGCTTTGGGTCCTTCGCCTGGATAGCAATGGCGTCATTATTTGGAGCAAAGAATTTGACAAAAGGAATGGCTACAGTATTCTGGCGATCCAAACAGGAGGATTTTGGCTCAGTGCCAGAAAATATAACCAGACATCTTCAACCCTCTACCGGTTTGATGACTTTGGAAATATTGTTGATGAGTTAACACTAAACGGGTGGTATGTTGAAAAATTGATACCCATAAACGGTCAGGGGTTTGTCGGAGTGGGTGGAAAGGATAATGATTTATGGATCGCTAAATTGGACATGAATGGAGGAATGCAATGGGAAAAGCAATATGGCGGGTCTGGAAATGAAGTCGGGCACCATGCTTCGGCGATCCCGGGGGGTGGTTTCTATGTATTGGGCAGTACCGATTCGGGCGATGGCGACCTATGCCTCAGCAGGGGTAATGGTGACCACTGGGTATTGCAGCTGGATGATGCCGGGGATTTGTTGTGGCAGAAGACTTATGGTGGATCTGGATGGGATGCTGCAAGCGGAGGAATTGTCACTTGTCCGGACGGCTTCATTGTTGTCGGTGAAACGACCTCTAACGATTGGGATGCAGCAGACATCCCGGATCATCAAATAAATTTATCGCCGCTATGGATTTTCAGGTGCAATAATCTTCGGTATGAAAATTTGGACATTGTCCAGACCGATACCTCGGTTTGCTTGGATGACCCAATACGCCTTAATGTAGGCCCATTGAATTGCATTGGTCAGCTACGATGGAATACAGGAGAAACGGGCTCTGAAATCCAACCCGATTCGCAAGGTATTTATTGGGTTGAAAACTTGTATGGAAGTTGTGTAGATCGGGACAGCGTACATATACGCTTCCTGCCCTGTAATGGCGAATCTTGTATCCTGTTTCCCAATGCTTTCACCCCAAATGATGATGGCTATAATGACTTTTTCGAGCCGATCATTCAGTGTGGTGATGTGGCAGAAATAAAAATATGGGTTTATAATCGCTGGGGACAATTGGTTTACAAGCATGAAGGACTTGGAACAGCCGGCTGGGATGGCAAAACTTCGAATGGCGAATCCCTGCCGTCAGACCTGTATATATGGCGTTGCTCTTATCAAAATCTCATCGACGGGCAATTGATTTCTGAAATCAAATCAGGAGAGATTACACTTATCCGCTAAGCGTAAAAATCTAATTACCAGGCCCGTGCAGGAGACAGAGCACTAAGCAAGGCCGCAAGCAGAAAATTACCGAAAAAATTTCCTGTCAAAAAATTTTGCGAAGCCAATCGGTTGCATGTACATTTGCAACCGATTGGCTTCTTAATTTACATTTATGAGACGAGACATTTTTCAGGCCATTGCCGACCCCACCCGACGAGCGATCCTCGTCCTGATCGCCATGCAGGCAATGACTCCCAACGCCATTGCGGAGCACTTCGACGTCACCCGCCAGTCCATATCCAAACATTTGCGCATACTGTCCGAATGCGAGCTCCTGGACCAAAAGCAAGAAGGCAGGGAAATCTTCTATGAACTAAAAATCGATAAAATGAAAGAAATCGATATTTGGCTCGACCAGTTCAGGAAGATTATGGAAGAAAGGTTCCAACAACTTGATCAATTATTGCACACCATAAAAAATACGAAAAAATGAACCTGCTGTTTGATTTCACCGTAGACAAAGACACCGCAACCATTCACATCACGCGGGAGTTTGACGCCGACCTCGATCTCGTCTGGGATGCCTTTACAAAGGCGGAAATACTTGACCAATGGATGGGGCCCAAACCCTGGCGTGTCCAAACAAAGGAAATGGATTTCCAGGAAGGCGGTCGTTGGTTGTATACCATGATCTCTACGG
>JANMME010000719.1:0-4957 GCA_031373015.1 Saprospiraceae bacterium | reverse complement strand
AACTAGATTATAAAATCAAGACTAATGCCACCATGCAATGAAGGGAAAAATTAGAAGAAGGAAAATAGATAAATAATGCTTCCATCTCTGCGTGGCTGCCAACCGCCCGCTAAGCGCGGCGGTGTGGCAGTCACGCCAGCGATAGCGGCAATTAGAAAATAGGCAAAAAACAGGTCATTAAATAAACAAAACGCTCATATCTTCACTTTCTAAACTTCTCCACCATGAAACATCTTATCTTAACCATTCTACTTTTTCTGCTGTTGGTCAACAACACCCACTCCCAGAGCCAAACGCTTGTTAACTTAATTGGTGAAAAAAACTTTGGCTTACCTGGCGACTACGACTGGGGTGCATCAGTGTTAGACGCCTCTGGCAATTACTTAACTACAGGACACTCAAAAGTCAACAGCGGCCAGACCGACTTGTTGCTGGTCAAACAGGCTGCGACAAGTGATATTGTGTGGCAGCAGACTTTTTCCGTAGCACCTAATTCAAAGTGCTACGGTATCGCCCTGACTACAGATGCCTTAGGCAACATTTATGTGGCAGGGGCCAGCAAGGAAGCAAACGGGAGCTTCAATTACCTCATTCTGAAATATAGCCCGTCAGGCACTAAACTCTGGCATACGGTGCTGAATGGTTCCGGCAACGGAGATGACATACCGACAGGCATTCTCTGCTCTGGGACTGGCACCCACGTCTTTGTCACAGGCGCACGCACTGGCGCAGGTGGGCAATATGACTATTGGACACTTAGCCTGAACAGTGCTACCGGAAATGTTGAGTGGAGCGTTCCATATGATTTTGCCGGGTTGCAAGATGCGCCAGCCGCCCTCGGTTTTGACCAGTTTGGAAATGTGGTAGTAACAGGGGTAAGTGCTGCCACATCTCTAAGTTGGGAGCTGGCAACCTTGAAATATGCCCCTGCAACTGGCCAACAATTAGCGGTCAATCGAGTGTCAAACAATGGTATCGGGCTTTACCTTCCTTCCAGCCTTGACATTGATTTTTCTGGAAATATTTATGTCACGGGCACTACTGCAACGAGCCCAACACAATTTGACATCAAAACGATAAAAATAAACAGCAACTTCTCCATAGGCTGGCAGAAGACTTTTGATGCGCCGTCCAACTTGGACAGTGCAACTGTTGTCAAGGTTGATCCGTTTGGAAACGTAATAGTGTCAGGATTTTACAACCGCCAGAGTGGGGGCAAGGAAAGTGTGATTTTAAAGTATGACAACCTAGGTAATTTGCTTTGGAAAAAAATACGCACAAACAACCCCGCACAGGCTACCAGCCGCCCACATTGCATGACGTTGGACGCTTTTGGAAACATATTTGCTGCTTTTGAAGTGGTAAATGGCAATGAATCTGAGATTGTCTTGTCACAATACAATACGAACGGCGATATTCGGTGGGAAAAAAGCATTGCAAAATCGGTTGGAGCCAATAAGCCGCTCACAATAAAAATCGAGGCGGGTGGAAAGCTCTTTGTGACTTCCTTGCGAAAAGGAACGCTTGGGGGGCAATACGCGACCTGTCAGATCGAGCCATTGTCCAGACTACTCAATCCGGTGCTTGTCAATGGAGAAGCATCACACATAGAGAAAGAGGTGTTGGTTCGATTCAAGTCTAATCTTGTGAACACCAACTTTGTCAACAACCGCGGCCTTCGTTATGGCAGGGTTCAGGATATCGTCACTGATGCCATTGCTATCACTGAAATCGGGAACAAAATTTCAGCCGCAGATTTCTCAAACTGGACTTTGGTAAAAGTTCACCCCAACATGACGACCGCCGACAGTGTAAGGTTCACACCGAAGGGCAAAAAGATATATGTCCCGGATTTTTACAACACCTTTGTGCTCATGGTACCGCGCAGTTATGACCGGATACGGGGGGAATATCCGCTTGCCGATACACTGGGGTCAAACGACCTTGTTTGTTATATACGTGTTACGGAAGTCAATAAAATCATCACTGCCGATGTTTGTGAACCAGACGACCCAATTTATGTGCAGCAAGGGAATCTTCACCCTACTTCTTCTTTTCCGAACGGGAGCATCAATGTTGAGCAGGCATGGTGCATCGCCGGAGGGGGAAGTTCTTCGATAAAAGTTGCAATAGTAGATAGTGGCGTAAGATTTACTCATGAAGATTACAATGTCGAAAGTTCCAGTGGTTCGGTAGTTGTATCTGGAAGAGATTATGGAACTGGTGGAGACTTGCTCACCAATCCTGATAACGATCTAAATGATCACGGTACGAGAGTGGCAAGTGTTTTGGGGTCTATACGAAACAATGCAACAGGCGTTGCTGGAATCTCTGGCGGAAATGACAATGCAGACGGCGTGAGATTGGTAGGTCTTAAAGCGATAGACGGTATCCTTCCAATTGACGCACTGATCAGTGCTTTTGCAGATGCAGTAGATGAATTTCAAGTCAATATTATTAATTGTAGCGGGGGATCGGATGCATTTCCGAGCGATAAATTGATATTAATGAGGGAAAAGGTGCAGCATGCCAACCGAATGGGCGTAGTTATTTGTGCTTCGCGAGGAAATACCCCGCCAACAAGTAGCCCAAGAATACCTGGAACCATCCAAGATGAATGGGTGATTTGCGTTGGAGGCACCGGAACTGACGGCAATTACAATCCGGAGTGCAGGCAGGGAGCACCTATTGATATCGCAGCCCCAAGTCGTTGGCAATTGACCCGCACTGCACAAGCCTGTGAGCCCGGCACAGGTGGACCGGGGATTCCTTGTACCCAATCCGATCAGGCCTATGGCGGCATAAGTTTCACCTCAGGCGCAACACCGCACGCTGCAGGGCTTGCGGCTTTGATGATGAGCTACTACAATGCCAGCCCCGGAGCAACAATGTTGACCCATGACGACATTGAGTACATCATGCAGGCATCTGCAAAAGATGTTGTGCAATTACCAGCCATGCCCGGTTATGACGGGCAAACCGGATTCGGCCTGATGAACGCTGGCGCGGCCTTGAAAATGATCGAGCGCCCCCGCTGCAATGTGTACCATTTTGGAACCGACGTCAATGCCCACTCTCGGATAACGGAACAGGTTGCCACCAATATTGACATAACCCTCACCGAGCCATACACTACAGAATCTGGGCAGAGTTTTGACAAAGGGGCTTACAAGGCAGATGTTTGGAAGGTTACTGCCACCGTCAGCCATCCCTTGCCGGCAGGGTTCACACTTGACCACTACTGGCCCAGGCACAGCACCTCGACAGTTTTTAGGTTGTTTACAAATTCAGGGGGCCAAAACCAGATTCAGCCCGTCGAAAATGTTGCCATCGTTGGAACCCCTACTGCCAATAGCGCAGTAGTAGAGGGATATGTGTATTTCCTGAAAAACAATGATTGTAGTGTGATGGGCTGGATACCTGCTACCAAAGAGGATGCCCAACTTACCTACTCCGTCATTGGCTGCGACCCAGCCCTGAGTTCTTCGGATACAGATATAAGGACACTAAAAGTGTACCCAAACCCAACTAACGAGATGCTTAATTTTGAATGGGACGAGCGTGTTGTTGGGAAAGATGCGCAACTGCAAATTGTTGACGCAACCGGACGTACAGTTCGTGTTGTAAGCAATATATCGGCAGATGCAAGGACGTTTCAAATGAGTATCATTGACCTGCCGCAAGGCATATTTACCTGTCATATTCTTGTGGGCAACGATCGTTTTGTCTCAAGGTTTGTGAAAATGTAAGCACGGTTATCAAAATGGGCTGGTCAGGGCATTTTCCTTGACCAGCCCGCTTTCATTTCACATACAAAACTGATCGACACATGAAATATGCTCAATTTTTGGCTGCATTCTGTCTCTTTTTTATTTTTGAAGCCTGTTGCCCAGACGAAAATCCCACAATCGATTGTGCTCAAGGTATCGAAGTCAATTCCTATCCGTCCAAAAGCGTTGACGACACCACCTACAATTGTTGCCCCAACTGCCCCTTCGACCATGAAGAGGTTTATTCGTCTGCCATCCCATTCGATTACACCACGCCGTGCTTTAACCCGCTGAACAGCAACCAGGTTGTGTACTACCGATATGACAACTCAAAAATAGAAGTAGGCTTCGAAATTTGGGTCGTTGACCTATGCACCAATGATCGTAAAAAGATAGCAGACAATGCGCTGTACGGTATTGATTGGGGGGCATCTGGTTGGATTGCCTACACAGCAGACGATCAGAATATCTACAAGATTAAGCCCAATGGCGACAGCCTTACCCAACTTACATTTATCGGAGAATACAACCGATATCCCAAATGGGATTTGAAGGGGGGGAGAATAGCTTATAACTGTCAGATCGGAAATAATAGCCACTTTATAATTTTAAATACTAATACTTGGGCTCGAGATACAGTTGCTGATTTATGGACATCTGGTGCGTGGAATTGGCTTGATGAAAATCGTTTAACATATGCTACAGCGAGCTGGAATTCAACAACAGGGGTTACCACGCAGTATTTGCGCATTTTTGATCTGCAAAACAAACAATCTACTTTACTGCATACACTTAATATTGCAGATAACAACGACTCATTGTTAATCTCCACCGATTACGCTTTAAATATAAATAGTATAGTATGGTGTGCGTATGGCACAATAGGGAGAACTAATATCAATACAGGCCAGTTTAAAATAATAAAAAGCGCCTATCGACAAGAGAGTTTTTACAATGCAGTGGTGTCTGGGGATCAAAAATTTATCCTGTTTGATCTGCGTAGCCGGAAACTTATTGATAATTGTCATTATGACAGTGATTATGGGCTATATATCATGGACTTAAATGGGCAAAATCATAGAAGGATCATGATTGAGTAAATAAGGCCGCTATCAATGCATCTACGCCCATTCCTCCTAAACGTCGGAACGGCGTAGATGCTCACGTTGAACAAAACCGCTGCGCGG
>JANMME010000210.1:0-8306 GCA_031373015.1 Saprospiraceae bacterium | reverse complement strand
GTCGAGATCGCCTATGGTGTGGATTGTCCAATCGCCAGATCAGCAAGAACTGGCACACCATCGCGCGTTTCAATCTCAAAATGGGCCTCAGCAACGGCCAAACCTTGTCCCCTCGAAAGTTAAGTGCACGAGATACGTAACATTACTGAACGCTTATTGGTTGCGTGTAATGACAATAGAGCCACTCGCGCAATTGGGCAAAACTGCTTAGACACGCTATCACACAGTAAGCATACTCATTTTGCTGTCGAAAAGGGCAAGGGCGCCACGATGTACATGAAGATCGAGCGAGAAACGTGGGCTTTGCGCGGCGTGTTTCGCATTGCACGGGGATCGCGTACCCATGCACACGTCGTAACCGTAACGCTGAACCGCGATGGTGCGATTGGCCGAGGCGAGTGCGTGCCCTACGCCCGCTACAACGAAACAGCTGATTCGGTTGCTGCACAATTGGAAGCCATTCGCCCACATGTCGAAGCTGGCATTGACATCGCGACCGCCCAAACTCTCTTGCCACCTGGGGCTGCACGCAACGCCCTTGATTGCGCATTGTGGGATCTTGAGGCCAAAAGGACTGGCAAGCGTGTGTGGCAATTGGCTGGCATGGATGAACCAAAGCCGCTTTTGACTGCGTTCACGATCTCCCTCGATGAACCTGAAGTGATGGCGGCAGCAGCAATTGACGCAGCAGGACGACCGTTGCTCAAAGTTAAAATTGGCGGCGCTGATGATATTGAACGTGTACGCGCTGTCGCTCATGCGCGTCCCGATGCACGTCTGATCGTTGATGCAAACGAGGGACTAAGTGAAGCCACTTTGCCTCAGTTGTTGGCCCAAGCCCGTGCGCTTAACATTGACGTTATTGAACAACCCTTTGCGGCGACCAAGGATTCCCGCCTTGGCCAAGTTGCAGCCCCCATTGCGATTTGCGCCGACGAGAGTTTCCACACCAGTGCGGATATTGAGCATCTTTTGCAAAATTACGATGCCGTCAACGTAAAGCTGGACAAAACCGGTGGCTTCACCGAGGGCTTGAAAGCCGTGCGTGATGCGCGTGCGGCAGGGCTGCGTGTGATGGTCGGGTGCATGGTGGGCACTAGCCTAGTGACCGCACCAGCAGTTCTTTTGGCGCAATTGGCAGATTGGGCCGATCTGGATGGGCCATTACTGCTCGACAAAGACCGTGACCCGGGTCTTTACTATGATGGCTCAATCTTATACCCGCCAACCGGCGATGTTTGGGGTTAAGTTTTTCGCGAGGAGAGAATAATGAGCGGGGCCCCACAAGACTATTTCTCCAAAGACTATTTTGAAGCCCGCGATCGGTTTCTAAGAGCCGCTAAACAAGTCGGCGCAACGATTACTTCGGTTGAACATCCAACGGCAACCGGGCCAGGTGGACGGTCCATCTACATGGATTGCGCCATGCTTGGTGCGCCAGACGCTGCAGATGCGCTTGTGGTAATTTCTGGCACACATGGCCCGGAAGGCTATTGCGGGTCTGGCGTACAAACGGGCCTTTTATTGGACGGGCAAGCGGCGACATGGGCAAAATCGATGCGCGTGATCTTGATCCATGCGCACAATGCCTATGGTTTTGCATGGGACACGCTGCCAAAGGCATTTAAGGGTCGTTTCCCACCGCACAACCCGATGTATTCGTCGGGATTGTTGCTCGCCGGGTCCGAGCGGGTGTGGATGGGAGGTGAATCAGCGCTCGATTTTCAGGACGGCATCTTGACCGCCCGCGAAATCGGCGACATGGATCTGCAACATACGCGCCTTGCCATATTGAGCGCCTGCAAGAGCGGCCTCGGCGAAGCCAATAGCAGTGAGGGTGTGTATGGCTTGCAACGCGCCTTCAAAATCGCCGGAGCGCGGCAAGTGTTGGTGACGCTTTGGGAAATACCCGACAGTCCAGATACCCGGGATTTCATTGGGCAATTTACCAGCCGTTGGTTGGCATCGGGCGATGCCCGCGCAGCCCTGCGCGAAACGCAATTGGATTTTTTTAGGCGGGGGAAAAGTGTGCAGGTGTGGGGGGCTTGGGTGTTAATTTGAGAAAGTTGGGTTTACCTTTTGAGCCGCTCGACGATATAGAGGAAAAGATTGCTTTATGAAACACTTCCTCTATCTTCAATGCTTCTTGCTTGCTCCTTCGAGTTTTTACGCCCAATCGCCGGTCGCTTCCAGTAAAATAACATTTAGCGTTCCCCGCGATTCGGGAGTGCTTTTGCTGCCGGTTTTTCTTCAATACGAAGACATATATACCGATGCGCCGCTGAACTCGGCCCTCCACAAAGGGCAAGAAACGGGTGACGTGTTTGATAGCCTTGCGCAACGCTACCTGCGGCAACATGGCATCCGGTCGCTGCCTGCCGATCCCGCCGATTCCCTTCAAGGGAAATTGATTGGGGCTGTTAAAAATCTGCTTCGCCCCATTGTCCCATCCAATATCCGACAGGTCTTGACGGCCGCGACGGAGGCTGCCGGATGCCATTATGTTTTGGTTTGTGCAGTTCGGGTGAAAGTCGGGCCGGGTGGCTATTGGGACCCCAATTCTGGCGCCATCGGTTCGAGCAGTTCTTATGCCCGCTTTCATGCAGCATTGATTGACCCCTATTCCGCAGACGGAAAGCCTCGCTGGATTCAGGATGTCGAAATCCGGAAACTGCCCCGACCCCAAACCGACCGTTTTACCGAAGCGGTTCAAATGCTTTTTCAACTTTTAAAATAGTTCTGACATGAAAAATTCAAACCATTCGATCTGCAGTATCACTGCGGTTTTATCCGCTCTTTGTCTCTTCCTCTGTTTCACTTCCTGTACACCTGGTTATGTTGCCCCATTGTATCAGGATGCTGAATTTGCAAAAATGCGCCTCGCCGAGCCCATCTACCTCTTGCCTTTTGTTGACCTGCGGGTGGACAAAACCAAAAACCTTAACCTCGACGACAATGCCATGCGCCGACTCTCGCCCAGTTTTGAAAAAAAAGGTTACGGGCCGCTCAAAGCTGTGAAGGACCGAAAATGGGTTGAATCTCTGGTCGAAGACGATTTTACGCACCCCGATTCGAGTTTCCTCGCCGTCCTCGGCCCAGAAAAAGCACATTACCTTTTCTGTCCGGTGCTGCACGATTTTAAATCAAAACTGACCTTCGGAAGCACGGCCAATGCGGAGGTTTCCGGGTACATCGTTGACAAAAAACGCGGAAAAATCGTCTGGCGACACAAAGGCATCGGACAGGCGGGTCAAGGTGGTTTGATGGGCATGGCCATGAAAGGCATAGTAGAAGAAGAAGCAGTAAACAATGCCTTGTTGTCGCTTTCTGTAGCCATTCCTCAAAATGGAGTGCCTCAAAAGGTAGTTGCAAAAAAGTAGCCCTCATCCTCCATATTCGGAAAACTCCCTTTCATCAAATGATAGCCTATTTTTCATCAAACAAAAATTTCCACTGCAATGAAAATCCAAAATTTCTTCTCCTCTACCATGCGGATCGAACAGGCTGTTTTCCGCGCTCTGTACGCTATTATCATCGCCGCAGCGATGCTCAATTTGGCGAGCTGTTTTAAAGAAAAGAACTACGCCACTGGCTCGCAGAGCGAGTGCCAGCACTGCAACGAAGATGTAGATTGCTGCTGCAACATGAAGTGCAGTGGATTTTACAACAATTCAGGCGTGTACTTCCGCTGTGCCACGACAAGTACGAGCACTTGCCCGTAGTGAAGGGAAAGGATGTAGCATGGCGGCTTTTATCAAGCCACAGTAAATCCTATTAAAGCCCCCCTGCCTTTTCATTAGTCAACTGCTTTTTCTTTCATTCTTTAAATTTGAAAATCATGCGACAACGAAGCGTTTGTCAACCGATAGCTTTCTCTCAGTTCCTGGCTATCTTATCGCTTTTACTGCTGTCCTTTTCAGTACGGGCGCAAACGCCCATCGTATATGGGCAGAGCATTGCCGACACCATCAGCCCCGCTACGGAAGTGGAGAAGTATTCCATAGTAGTGGCGGCAGGAGATATTCTGTGGGTGCGCGTATCGCCTGTGAGTTCTTCCGTTAATGTAAAGTTAGAGATTTTCCACCTAGGGGTGCTTTTCGATGTGAAGTCAACCAATTCGTTCGGCGTAATGGTTGAAAGTCGCAAGGTCGTTCCTATGAATGGTGGCGGTGTTTACGATATTTTTGTCTCAGATGTTGGAGCCAATAATACCGGGAGATTCTGCATTTCTGTCGAGCGATTCAATACACCACTTACATCTAAATTGTTGAATTGCGATGGTAGTTTAAATAGTAACATCGAATGCAACTCATCTGTCAGGGCTTTTCGGTATAGTGTCAAACAAAACGCTATATCTAGAATTGTGGTTGCTCCAACGAGTTCTTCGGTAAACCCCAAGGTTTGGATTTGTACGCCTGAGGGAATCATAGTGGCGCAGGATTCTACCACGGCCTTCGGTCAGCCTGTAACGCTTCAAACTACTGCGACAGAAACAGGTTGCATCTATGTTTTTGTAGGCGACACGGGCGGGAACAATACGGGCGCGTTTTCCATCTCTCATTCCCTTCTTTTTGGCGAGTGCGCCACAGATTGTTCAACAGTGGAAACTGGAGAACCGAACTTCAGGGAAGACTTATTCCTAAAAAGTTGCCCCAACCCGGCGATCAATAAACTTTTCGTAAGCCTGCCACAGCATTCCGGAATAGGTTACGGCACACTCACAATCTTCGATTCTGCTGGGCGTGTGGTGCTGACGCACAAACCCACAGACGTGAATACCCGGCTGGATGTGGCTGCACTTCCTTCCGGATTTTATTTTTTGCAGTTGCAGGTTTCGGATGGAACAATACGGAGAGGCAGTTTTGTCAAAAACTGAACAAACTAAATCCTTCTACTTCAATCATTTAAAATAACTTTCTGATGAAAAACAACTTGCTTTTTTCAACAATTGCTGCTTGCGCGACTTGCTTGCTTCTCCCGGTGTGGTTGGCTGCACAGGGAGCGACACCGATTGCTTACGGGCAAAGTATTACGGATACCATCAACCCGGCCACGGAAATTGAAAAATACACCATCACTGCGGCGGCGGGCGACATCCTGTGGGTACGCGTGTCGCCAATAGGCTCTTCCGTTAGGCCCAAAGTGGAGGTTTTGACGCCGCAGGGATTAAATTTCGAAATGAGGTCAACAAATTCCTTCGGTACGATGGTTCAAATTCGTAAATCTATCCCGGCGAATGGCGGCGGCACTTACACCATTCTCGTTTCTGATGTTAGTGCCAATTATACGGGGGCATTCTGTATTTCGGTCGAGCGCTTTAATGCCCCACCTATTAATCTACAACTGAATTGTGATAGCAGTTTGAGTGGCAATATCCAATGCCGTACGTCAGTGCGAGCATTCCGGTATCTTGTTCAGCAAAATGCTCAGTCTAGAATCGTGGTAGCGCCGACGGGTTCTTCCGTAAGACCTCATGTATGGGTTTGTACAGCTAATGGAACGATTGTGGCTCACGACTCCACCACTTCCTTCGGACAGTCGGTGATAATTAATACTACCGCCTTGCAAATAGGATGCGTTTATGTCTTTGTAGCAGACATGAGCGGAAATTATACAGGAACATTTTCCATCTCCCATGCCCTCACTTTTGGCGAGTGCGCCGCTGCGGGCATTACCGCTGACCCACCTAATGCAACCCCTTGTGAGGGCAGTACACTCTCCTTGACCGCCACAACGCCTTTTCCCAATCCCAGCTTTGCCTGGAGCGGCCCCAACAATTTCAGCTCGACCCAGCAGACCATCACATTCTCCAATGTCTCGAATATGGATGCCGGAATATACACGGTAATTGTGACTGACCCAATCGCTTGTTCCAGCACCAAAAGCATAACCATCACGGTAAAACCAACACCGGCAGTGAACCCGACTTCAGACAAAACAGCTTGCGGGGGTACCGGATTGAGCGTGCCATTCTCTGGTACCGCAGGGGCTACATACAACTGGACGAACTCGAACACCACTATCGGGCTGGCTGCGTCCGGCACCGGAAACCTGAATTTTACGACAGCCAATGTTACCACAACACAAATCGCAACTATTATCGTAACCCCAATTTTGAACGGCTGCATCGGCGCGCCGGATGATTTTCTTATCACAGTGAAACCAACGCCGGCCATGAACCTGACGGCCAATCAGACCGTCTGTGGTGGCGCTGTGCTGAACGTGAATTTTGTTAGCACACCGCTTGGAGCAAGCTTCGCTTGGTCAAATTCAAACACGGCCATTGGCTTGGGAACTTCTGGCTTCGGCAATATTGCTTTTACTGCTGCAAATGTTGCCAGCCAGCAAACCGGCACCATTACAGTGACGCCAACGTTGGACGGTTGTGCTGGCGCGGCACAAAATTTCAGTGTCACGGTAAAACCAACGCCGATTATGAACGGCATAACGGATAAAACGGCTTGCGGCGGCACAGTCTTGGTCGTGCCTTTCTCTAGTACGCCAAGCGCAACATACAATTGGACGAACTCGAACATGGCTATCGGGCTGCCGGCATCTGGCACTAGCAATCTGAATTTTACGACAGCCAGTGTTACCACGACACAAACCGCAACGCTCACAGTAACCCCAACTTTGAACGGCTGTATTGGTTCGCCCATTAATTTCCAAATCACAGTAAAACCAACGCCGAGTATGAACCCGACACCGACAAATCAAACCGTCTGTGGAGGCACGTTGCTGAATGTGAATTTTGCTAGCACACCGCCCGGATCAAGTTTCAATTGGACCAATTCAAATACTGCCATCGGGTTGGGTGCATCGGGCTCCGGCGATATTGCTTTTACGGCTGCCAATGTTGCAGCCACGGGTACTGTGACAGTGACGCCAACGCTGGACGGTTGTGCAGGCGCGGCACAAAATTTCAGTATCACTGTAAAACCAACGCCGATCATGAACGGCATAACCGATAAAACGGCCTGCGGTGGCACGGCATTGATTGTACCGTTTTCCAGTACACCAAGCGCTACATACAATTGGACGAACTCGAACACAGCTATCGGGCTGCCTGCATCTGGTACTGGTAGCCTGAATTTCACCACTGCCAATGTAGCCACGCCACAAATCGCGACGATTACAGTGACCCCATCCTTGAGCGGCTGTGTTGGCTCACCGACCAATTTCTTTATCATAGTGAACCCAACGCCGATCATGGACCTTCAAACCGACAAAACGGTTTGCGGTGGCACGCAATTGGTCGTGCCGTTCTCCAGTACGCCAAACTCGACATACAACTGGACGAACTCGAACACGGCTATCGGCCTGGCTGCAACGGGCACAGGTGACCTGAATTTTATTACAGCCGATGTCATTACGACACAATTCGCGATTATTATTGTGACCCCATCATCGAACGGCTGTGTTGGCTCGCCAGTCAGTTTCCTCATCACAGTGAATTCAACGCCGATCGTGGTCAAACCAACCGACAAAACGGTTTGCGGCGGCACAGGATTGGCGGTGCAGTTCTTCGGTACCTCAGGCTCGACCTATAGCTGGACGAACTCGAACACGGCCATCGGCCTGCCTGCATCCGGCACAGGCAATCTGAATTTTACTACAGCCAATGTTACAGCGACACAAAACGCGATTATTACGGTGACCCCATCTTTTAACGGTTGTGTTGGCTCGCCAACCAATTTTCAAATCACGGTGAATCAAACACCCACCATGAGTGGTCCGGCCGATCAGACCGAATGTGGAGACAAGGTGATAAACGTGAATTTTAGCGGCACACCCGGATCAAGCTACAGCTGGTCAAATTCAAATATTGCCATCGGCTTGGGCGCTTCAGGTACCGGCAATATTGCTTTTATAACATCCAATGTTACTAACCAGCAAACCGGCACTATAATAGTTACACCTACTCTGGCAGCTTGTACTGGCCTGCCCGCGGTATTCCAGATCACGGTCAATCCGAAACCAATTGCCGTTTTCTCTGTCTCGGTGGATAAAGCCACAGCAACATTCTCCGGGCCTTCGCTGAATGCCACCGACTACTCCTGGAATTTTGGCGACGACTCCACGAGCACGGAACAAAATCCCGTGCATGTCTACACAGTCTCCGGCACATACACCGTGACGCTGACTGCAATGAACGGATGCGGAACTGATGCCTACACGCAGCAAATTACCGTCATTGTTGCCAGCAGCACCAACGACCCGAATTGGGTAGAGACATTCCGACTCTTCCCCAACCCAACTACCGGCATCGTTCAAGTCCATACAGAAAACCCCTTCTCAGGAAAATT
>JANMME010000176.1:0-1507 GCA_031373015.1 Saprospiraceae bacterium | reverse complement strand
GGTTGACCCCGCGGCGCTTTAGCGTCACGAAATCTTCCACAACGTCCTCTATGCGCGTGGCGTCGAGGATTTCCTGAACTTGCTTGGGAGGGATCATGGGGCAAAAATAGTCCAGAATTTGGGATTTAAGGCGACATCTCTGTTCCAAGATTAGTGTATCTGGAAGGA
The DNA here is from genome assembly GCA_031373015.1 of Saprospiraceae bacterium. Taxonomy (GTDB): domain Bacteria; phylum Bacteroidota; class Bacteroidia; order Chitinophagales; family Saprospiraceae; genus M3007. The sequence continues at coordinate 1,339 of JANMME010000176.1, read as the reverse complement.
AAAAACAAAATTTGTATTGTTGTTGTGGTTGCCGCTGGGAAACTGCCCTTTAAGTAATTCACTTTCAAGGGTTTAAAGCACTAAAAAAAGGATGTTTGCAGGGTCAGCGTTTTTCTTTAATTTTGCCTTTGCCTTCAAAAGGTGCGTATATTCACGAGTTGCCAGCAATGTTAGACCCGACCACAATCCAGACACGATGAACAATGAAATTAAAACATACAACGACCAATAAGTTGCAATTGATAAAGAAATATGCGACCTTCTTGCCAAGGCAATTGACAGTGAACTGACCGAAGCAGAAAGTAAAATATGGCACTCCCACCCCGTTTGGTTTTTAAATGACTAAGACAATAATAGCCGAAGGAGTTTTACACGATGTGCCTGAAGATATGAAAAAGGCAACCCTGCTGCTGGCCTGGCTGCCCACATCGCAGACCTAAAGCACAGAAATGGTTTAAAAAACTTGACAAATGAATACAACTCCCGAACACAATGAGCGAATATCAAAAATGACATTTGCTTCAGTTTATCCGCACTACGTTACAAAAGTTGAGCGTAAGGGCAGGACAAAGGAAGAATTGCATCAAGTTATAGAGTGGCTGACTGGCTTTGACAATAAAAAACTGCAAGTACTCATTGACAAAAAAGTTAATTTTGAAACATTCTTTAAGGCAGCGAAACTGAACCCAAATGCTCACCTCATTACAGGACTTATTTGCGGCTATCGGATAGAAGAAATTGAAAATCCTTTGACAAGACAAGTAAGGTATTTAGACAAGTTGGTAGACGAATTGGCGAAAGGACGTAAAATGGAAAAGATTTTAAGGACTTAACTATAAACCAAACAAACAATTTATATTATGAAAAAAGCAATATTCAATGTAAGCATTATTGCACCGTCAAATAGAGTATATGATGTAATGCGGGGTATTAGCAACAAATCAACTTATGAGCAATGGACTGCTTAGTTCAATCCGGCGGAGTCTCGTGCTCCGCAGCCGGTTTTGTGGTGGCCGAAAGTTCAGTTCTCCGTATCAACATTTGTGGTAAAAATCCCGCCCATCGCAAATCTGCAACCCGTTAGGTGCTACTTTATGACGGACTTCACGACATTTAAGAAAATAGGTTATATGCAAGCTTTCAAAGCGATAACGGTTGGACTTGTAATAGCATATATTATTATGGCTCTTATGGCAGGGCCACTTTGGCTTTTTCAGTTTGACTATGCCCCGACAATTTTTCTTGCTGCATTTATGATTTATGTCGCTGGATATTTCTTTGGCGGACTAACAGGTATTTGGATTTCGAAACGAAGCCAACTTGCAATCCTTTTTGGAAT
>JANMME010000173.1:0-1995 GCA_031373015.1 Saprospiraceae bacterium | reverse complement strand
AATTTAAAGTCCCCGGACTGCGCAATGTGGCACTCACGGCGCCTTATATGCACAATGGAATGTTCAAGACCCTTGAAGATGTCATTGAATTTTACGACGTGCCCAACCAAACCGTGCCGGGCGGTTTCAACCGTGATACTTTGCTCAATACCCCACTGGGATTGACCGTGGAGGAAAAAGCGGATCTGAAAACGTTTTTGGAGGCGCTGACGGACGACCGTTTTAAACAATAATAAAACATGGAAAATAGCACTCAAAACTGGAACGCCCTTACGCCCGAAGAAGAATATGTCATTGCCCAAAAAGGCACAGAAAGGGCATTCACGGGCGAATACAACAATTTCAAAGCAAAAGGGAAATTCATTTGCCGCCGCTGCAATGCACCCTTGTACAACTCCTCCGACAAGTTCGACAGCGGTTGCGGCTGGCCTTCGTTCGACGACGAAATACCCGGCGCCATCACCCGACACACCGACATTTCTTTTGGGATGAAACGTGTGGAAATCGTATGTGCCAACTGTGAAGGCCACCTTGGCCATGTGTTTGAGGGAGAACGCATGACGGAAAAGAACACCCGCCACTGCGTGAATTCGCTTTCTATTCGGTTTGTGGCGGAGTAGGGCGAAATTCATTTCGACTATAACATGAGTCATCCCGAATTTTTGCAAAAAGCGAAGAGATGTCGTTTCAACCCACGATTTTAATCGTGGGAGAGAAGGCGAGGTGGAGTTAAGAACGGTTTCAACCGTTTTCTTATCCTTGTCCAGGCAGTTACAAACCGTTAAAACGGTTACACGTCTCCTGTTTTAGCGCATTCCCACGATTAAAATCGTGGGTTGAAAATTCGGGATGACACATGTTTGGCGAAATTATAGGCGAAATAAATTTCGCCCTACAGCATTGCCTCAATGATATTTTCTTCCGTCACCCCTTCTGCTTCGGCCTTGTAGTTGCGCACAATGCGGTGGCGCAGCACCAGGTTGGCAATGGCCTGCACGTCTTCAATGTCGGGCGAGTATTTGCCCCGGATGGCTGCGTGGCACTTTGCCCCGAGCGCGAGGTACTGGCTGGCGCGTGGGCCTGCTCCCCAGCCGAGGTAGTTGTTGGCTTCCTTGGTGGCGCGAGGTGTGCCGGGCCGGGTTTTGGATGCAAGGGCAACGGCATATTCAAGCACATTGTCGCTTACGGGTATTTTTCGGATAAGTTGTTGGTATTCTTTGATTTGGTCGCTGCTGAGGATGTGTTTCAAGGTCACTTCCCGCGAAGAGGTCGTGTTTTTCACCACCTCCACTTCTTGCTCGTAAGAAGGGTAGGTGAGTGGAATGTTGAACATAAAGCGGTCAAGTTGCGCTTCAGGGAGTGGGTAGGTGCCTTCCTGTTCAATTGGATTTTGCGTGGCGAGCACGAAGAACGGCGAGGGCAGTTCATGGCGCTGGCCGTTCACGGTTACGGAGCGCTCCTGCATGGCTTCGAGCAGGGCTGCCTGTGTTTTGGGCGGGGTACGGTTTATCTCGTCTGCCAATACGATATTGGAAAAAACCGGGCCGCGCAGAAAGCGAAAATGACGGGTTTCATCCAGAATTTCAGAACCTGTAATATCAGAAGGCATAAGGTCTGGAGTAAACTGTATCCGTTTGAAATCCAGGTCGAGCACTTCGGCGATGGTGCTGACAAGGAGGGTTTTGGCCAAGCCTGGCACCCCTACGAGGAGGGAGTGGCCGTTGGAGAAAAGAGAGATGATGACTGCTCGCACCACATCATCTTGGCCTACGATGACTTTGCCGATTTCTGTCGAAAGGTCTTTGTAAGCCTGCGCGAGCGCGTCCACAGCTGCTACGTCCGATTTTTGATTTGACATTTTTTTAGTGAGTGGTTTACCCGCCATAGCCCGTTTAGGGCGATGGCGGGGGATTGTTTACCCGCCATAGCCCGTTTAGGGCGATGGCGGGTGGATTGTTTACCCGCCATAGCCCGTTTAGGGCGAAGGCGGGTGGA
>JANMME010000161.1:0-2115 GCA_031373015.1 Saprospiraceae bacterium | reverse complement strand
CCGGTGGAGTGGTATCCCAAATGTCCGGTTTGCCCTCAGCCGCTAGTCGCAGGCGCAAGTTGCCTGGATACTTTATCCAGCAAGAAGGGACTTGTTTTTACTTTCCGCAATATTTATCTGCCGGGTAGCCGTCAGGAGGGCATGGATGACTGCGACTCCACCAAAGGTTTTGTCCGCTACCGGATTGAAGCGGAGCGGGGCATGGCGAAAAAGTCTTTCCACAGTCGCGCCAAGATCACCTTCGACAAAAACGATCCGATTTATACCAACTATACCCGAACCCGATTTAAAGTGGGCCTTTCTCCCGGGCTGAAAGTGGGTTACGGCTTCGAAGCCAATTTCGATCGCTCAAATAGTTCGGCAGGAAATTCAAACGAACCGTTTATCCAAAACGGCTATGTTTTCCTCGGAGCAAGCCTTTCACCTTTTAAATCCTGGCGTGTCTACCCGCAGATAGAATTGCTGACAGGCATAAAACGAAGGGAAACGACCAGCTCCGTTTCGGCAAGTACGGACACTACCTTCAATCTCGCTCATCCGGTGGGTATAAAATTCGATCTGGTCAGGATAGATTCTATTACTGAAGAGACCAGCGAAGGCCATGTATCCTTTGAAATTCCGTTCCTGCTGCGTAAAAACTTCTCCCGCTTTTTCGGCGCAGGCATTGGAGGTTCGGCACTTGTTCAATTCAGCAATGGCGAAAAGCGGGTAAAAAGCCGGCATATTGTTAAAACAGAATTACTTCAGGGTCTTCCCGGAGATTTGACCAGCGACTCGACTTCTGTTTCCATAAGCCCTATTTCCAACAAATTCATGCGGTATACTGCCTTTGCAGACCTTACTTTTGGCTCCGTTCGCAAAGGCTTGAATCTTGGCCTCCGCGCCGGGGCAATTATGGGCCGAAAAAGGCGGGTGACTCCGTTGGTACAATTGTCGCTGGAATTGAAATTGTGATCGGTTGAGGCTGTCTCAGAAGTTGATATTCCCCTAAATTGCTGCGTCAAATTGCAGCCTATGCCATACCCGTCATTTTACCGAATAACAATCGTTGCCCTGTGTTTTTTATGGGTGGTACCTAATGCATTGCCTGCACAAAATCAGGCTGATCTCCACCAATACGATGCCCGCATAATTACTTATTATGATAGCAAGCAGCGCGATAGCTTTTTGTATTTCATCGGTTTAAAAACCCAATTGGCCAAAAAGGCAGACAGCCTTGAATTATGGGCCTGGTCGCAGTACAATATTCAAAAATTTTTCTCTGATAATTCCAAAGAAGCCTTAAGGACCATTCAGGAAACATTTGCCAACAGATGGCGCAAACCTGTTGGTGCGCTGGAGTCAGAGCCATTCTTATATCTATTGGTACATCAGGCCAACCATTACTCCCGGGAAGGCAAATTTGTGCAGTCTTTGCAGTCATACCAGGAGGCAATAACCCTGTATGAACAATTCCGGCACCCTGATTTTGACCTCATAGAATTCACGCTCAAACCTCTTGGCAACAATTACATCCGCCTGGGTGACAACGATAAGGCCATCGCCGTATTTCAAAAAGCGCTTTCGATCGGCGCTGACAATGAAAGCATGTCAGGCCTTTACGCCAATATTGGTATAGCCTACTGGAACAAAAACGATTATAACTCCGCCGAAGAAAACTATCGAAAAGGCTTGGGGTTATCCGGCATTTCAAACACCAAACGCGGTTTCCTTTTAGGCCGCATGGCCGAAACCATACTCGACCTTAACCGCAGTTCCGAAGCTGCCCGTATCACTACTGAAGCCATCCGTTTGCTCCGCCCTGAAGGACCTGACGATACGCGCACACTCGATTATCGGGCACGCGCTTACCGCATTGCAGGACTTGCTAATACCAAATTATCAAAGTTTTCCGAAGCAGAGAGATCACTCAAAAATGCGCTCGCTGACGACCGCGCAGCCTCAGGTGAAGTTTCCCGCGAAGTAGGCAAAGACTACCTCGCCTTATCAAAACTTTATCTGCAACAAGGCCGCCACCTCCCCGCGCTCGATGCTGCCGATCAAGCCCTTTCTGCTGTAATCCCCAGTTTCAAACCAATCCACCCCGCCCTCGGCTTCACTCGCCGTAGGCTTGCC
>JANMME010000126.1:0-3001 GCA_031373015.1 Saprospiraceae bacterium | reverse complement strand
TGACTGTTTTTCCATTCGCTCAAGAGTGATCTTGAGCTTCTTGTACTGTGTGGCGGCTGCCTGATAGATGGGCGCCGACGCAGCGGTCAGTCGGACGTTGACAGTCTTGCCGCCGGCCCCCGTGGTCGTCAACGACATTGCCCTTCAGCCTATTTTCGGAATTTCTTCCGATAAGAACGAAATCAAACTACACACGGTTACATTATTCGGCTTTTGATAAGTACTTGTCTCTGGCACCACGATATAGGCATGATCGCATTTTACATCCTCAATACTCAAGTAAAAACCTTTGGAAACCTGTGGAGCGCTGGAAAACTTCACCTCGACAGCTACTTTTTTACCAGACGGGGAGATTAGGAGCAAATCAATTTCTGCGCCTTGCTGGGTTCGGTAGAAATAGAAATCCCAGCGCGACCCCGCAGTACGGATAATCTGTTCAATGACATAGCCTTCCCAAGATGCACCACAAACAGGATGCCCAAGCAGGGTGTCAATTGTTGGAATGCGGAGGAGCGTGTGGAGCATCCCAGAATCGCGGAGGTAAGTTTTGGGCGATTTTGTCAATCGCTTGCCAACATTCACAAACCACGGTTGTAGTCGCCGGGTCATAAAGCCGCCTTCCAAAAGATCGAGGTAACGGTTCACGGTTTTGGTCGCAATGCCAAGCGAGTTGGCGAGCTCTTGGACATTGGTGGTTTGTCCATGCACATGCGCCAACATTTGCCACAGCCGGAGGAGCAGAGGGGCCATCACGTCTTGCCCTAACCCTGACAATTCTCGTTCCGCGAAGGTACGTACGAACTGTTGCAAACGCTCTTGTGCCAGCACCGTATCAGAGGAAAGCAGTACCTCTGGATAACCTCCTTGAAACCAGTGTTCCATCTGTGAAACTTGTGGGAAAACCTCAGGCAAGCTGAGCGGAGAAAGCTCAAGATAAGCGACTCGACCTGCCAACGTCTCTGATGCGCCCCGGATGACGGATGGCGCGGCAGAACCCAACAGTACAAACCGCCCCGGCACCCTGTGTTCGTCAATAAGCGGGCGGAGTACCGAAAACAGTTCAGGCTTGGTTTGCACCTCATCAATCACGATGCAATGTTCGCGGAGCGGAGAGAGGAAAGATTCTGGATCGCGTAACTTCTCCCAGTCCGATGGCCGTTCCAAATCAAGGTACAGGAACGGGCGTTCAATTTTACCTTCTAAGGATTTAGCTAAGGTCGTTTTGCCCACTTGTCGAGCACCCAGCAAAACGGTGGCAGGAAAGTGTTGCAAATAGTAGTGAAGTTGAGTTGTCGCGTGGCGTTCGAAAAACATTGATCCATGAAAATTTGGTAGCGAAGGTACAGTTTTTCATGGAGAAAAATTATTTCACCACCCAAGTTTTTCCTCCCACCCCCGTAATCGTCAACGACCTCCACCCTTTCGGCAACGTAGTTTTCAACTGCACAATGCCCTGCGGCGTAATGTCCAGCCCGCCAAAGCCCATCATTGTGGCCTGCAAAAAACCGCCTGCGCCCGTGGCAAAATACGGATTAGTGCCGCCAGCGGCTTCGGAAAGCACACCAAAAGGCGGCACTTCGTTGGGCTTGTAACTGCTCACCCAAAGTCTGTGTGCCCGCTCGGCATCGCCTGCCCGGGCAGCAGATACTGTTAGGATGGCGTTGCCCATGGCCGGGCCGTCTTTGGCCATACGAGGTTCGTAATAGTCGAGGTCTTTTTTGATCTGTGCAGGGTCGGTGATGACTTTGAGCGGGTAGGCGAGCAGGTTCACGTCGGCCTGTTTGATGATTTCGCCGTTGTAGGTGGCGTTTTCTTTGGTGGTGCCGTCGGGGAATTTCAGGATGGGGATGTTGTCGGCCACCAATGCCCAGTCGGGGTCGGGGGTCATGCCCAATTCCCTGGCGGCATCGGAAGCATAACGCAATGCCGTGATGGCCATGCCATTGGTGAAGGCGTTGTTGACAATGTTTTCCTGCCACTCGTTTGCGCCAATGACGTTTATAATGTCGTAATGACCTAAGCCATTCCTTTCCACGCGGGAAGCCCAGAAATCGGCCACTTCTTTCAGGATGGGCCAGCCGCGATCGCGCAGCCAGGTTTTGTCTTTTGTGACCAGATAATACTGCCAGGCTGCCCAACCCACGCAGCCCGTGATATGGTGCTGAAACGGCCCGGTGAGTGCCCAGACGGGGGTTTCCTCTTGTCCCGTGGTCGTGCTTTCCCAGGGGTACATGGCCCCGCGGTATCCATGGGAAAAAGCATTTTGTTTGGCCTCGTCCAGCAATTGGTAGCGGAATTCCAGGAAGGATTTAGCGATTTCAGGGTGAAGCAACAGCATGGGCGGATACATCCAGAGTTCGGTATCCCAAAAAACGTGGCCGTTGTAGCCCAAGCCGCTGAGGCCCATGGGCGAAAGGCTCAGTGCTGTGCCTTCGCGACCAAAAGAATAGAGGTGGTACATAGCGGAGTGTATATCTCGCGTCGCGTCCACGTCGCCCTCGATGGTGATATCGGAGGCCCAAAGTTTGTCCCAGGCTTCGTTGTGCCGTTTCAAAAGGCGCTCCGTGCGTTCAAGGGCGGCAAAAATGGTGAGACGTTCGGCTTCATTGTGCGCATCGAGGGTATGCGCTGTGCTGATCAAAGTGCCGATGATGGCAAATTTATAGGTTTCCCCTGCTTTTAGTTTTTTGTAGAATTTCAACAAGTGCATGTTGTAATCCCAGTCCTCGTGGATGAGATCGGGCTCAGTGCCGTGGGGCTCTTCAAAAATAAAACTGGAGGCAGCGGCCACGGTGTATTTGCCCGAAGGACTTTTCCCTACCGAAGTCAGGAGTGGAATGAGCACGTGCGGGCGGTCAATTTCGGCATAAAGGTTGTGTACCTCCTGCAACATGTCCGGTGCTTCGATGACGGCCATCGGAGTGATGGTCACGTCCTTTTTGGCCGTAATTTCAATGATGCTCAATGCTGAATAAGGCAAGTGGCGCAAGGCCATGAGGGT
>JANMME010000094.1:0-8048 GCA_031373015.1 Saprospiraceae bacterium | reverse complement strand
ATCCGTGTCATCCGTGTTCCACACGATTAGGTTAACGATATAGCGCGAACAGATAGCGTGAACCGTATTTAGTAAGTGTTGTTTGCAATAACATGCAAAAAAGCACCATTCTCATTGCGGGCGGCTCAGGCTTGATTGGTTCGCGGCTCGCTGAAATGCTTCGTTCTCAAGGGCATACGGTACGCCTGCTCTCGCGTACACCCAAAGGCGAGGGCCAATTCTTTTGGAATCCTGCCTCCGGTGAAATGGACACAGCAGCCTTGCAAGACGTTGATGTCGTGATCAATCTGGCGGGCGCGGGCATCGCAGACAAGCGTTGGACGGCGGCTCGGAAAAAAGAACTGGTGGAAAGTCGTGTACAAAGCGCAGCCCTGCTTTACCGCAAAATGGAAGGGATGGGAAAACGACCAAAAGCATACCTTTCAGCTTCGGGCGTAGGCTATTACGGTAATTCGGGCGAAGCCTGGATGCGCGAAGACCTGCCGCCCGTGGATCAAAGTTTTATGGTGGAATGTTGCCAAAAATGGGAATCTGCGGCCGAGCAAATGCCGACATTGGGCATTCGCACAGTTATATTCCGCACGGGTGTCGTGCTGGCACAGGAGGGCGGTGCTTTGGCCGAAATCGTGAAGCCGCTGCGCTTTGGCTTAGGGGCGTATTTTGGCAACGGACAGGCATGGTGGTCCTGGGTTCACTTGGATGATGTGTGCCGCGCTTTTATTTGGGCTATTGATAACCAAGCAGTTGCAGGAACCTTTAACCTGAGTTCGCCTACACCTGCCCGTGGGAAGGATTTGGTAAAAGCCACCGCCAAAGCCGGGAAACGCCCCGCTGTTATTCTGCCCGCCCCGGCCTTTGTACTGCGCCTTGTTTTCGGTGAAATGTCGGCGGTGATATTGAACAGCAACCGCGTTTCTTCAGAAAAATTGACCCAGGCCGGATTTGAATTCCAATGGCCTGAGATCAATGCTGCACTTCGTGATATTTTTGCGTGATGATTACCGTAGGGGATGGAACACGGATGACGCGGATGAGACACGGATTTTAATCTTATTCGGGACCAAATCCAAATCTGTGTCTCATCTGTGTCATCCGTGTTCCACCTGAACTTCTTAACCTTGCGGGAGATTCAAGCGTCCAATCACCATTAAACCAATCACCAATCCACCCTCCTTCGCGCTGCGCGCTATGGCGGGTAAACCAACCCACCACCATGGATATCACCCAACAAGGCTACGTCCGCACCGACCTCACTACCGATGGCGTGGCGCACATTCTTTTTTACCATCCCAACCACAACTCCCTCCCGAGCCGACTTCTGGCCGAACTCGTCGCCGCATTCACGGCTGCGGGAGAAAACCCTGAGGCCAAAGTCGTGGTGCTTCGCAGTGTGGAACACAACACGTTTTGTGCAGGCGCGAGTTTTGACGAACTGGGTGGTATTCAGGACTTTGAAACAGGAAAAGCCTTTTTTTCCGGCTTTGGAAATGTCATCAACGCGATGCGTCGTTGCCCGAAAATTATTGTGGGCCGGGTACACGGAAAGGCCGTGGGCGGAGGGGTTGGGCTCGCTGCGGCCACCGATATTTGTTTTGCTTCCAAATGGGCGTCTGTGCGTTTGAGCGAGTTGGCTGTAGGCTTTGGCCCCTTTGTCATTGGCCCTGCGGTGGAGCGTAAGGTAGGTGCGGCGACTTTTGCTCAATTGTCACTTACACCCAATGAGTGGCGCACCGCCGAGTGGGCAAAATCACAGGGGCTATTTCAGGAATCCTTTGAAACGGTGGAACAACTGGACGCTTACCTCCTCCAATTTTGTCAATCCATTTGTGCTTCCAGCCCCGAAGCATTGCTCGAATTGAAAAAAGTATTCTGGCAAGGCACGGAGCATTGGGACACCCTTTTGACCGATCGCGCGGCTATAAGCGGGAGATTGGCGCTTTCGGAATTCAGTAAAAATGCTATTGCGGCGTTTAAAAAAGGTTAAAATTCATTATCACCTCAGTTCCATGCAATACATCCTCGCCATTGACCAAGGCACCACCAGCACACGCGCTATGGCCTTCGACAAATTGGGCAACATTATCGCCGTGTCGCAACAAGACATCACACAGTATTTCCCCAAACCTGGCTGGGTAGAGCACAATCCCGTAGAAATCTGGGAATCCGTGCTCTTTACTGTTCGGGAGGTGGCCGAGAAGGTGGGCGCGCACAACATCGCCGCCATCGGCATCACCAACCAGCGCGAAACCACTGTCGTTTGGGACAAGCGCACGGGGAAACCTGTTTACAATGCCATCGTTTGGCAAAGTCGCCAGACCGTAGACATCTGTGAAACGCTGAAAGCCAAGGGTTTAGACCCAGAAGTGCGCTACAAAACAGGGTTGCTTATTGACGCCTATTTCTCCGGTACCAAGATAAAATGGATATTGGACAATGTGCCCGGCGCACAAGCCGATGCTTTTGCGGGCAACTTGCTTTTTGGCACGATTGATACCTGGCTTCTCTGGAACCTGAGCGAGGAGCGCACGCACGCCACCGATTATACCAATGCCTCCCGAACCATGCTCTACAACATCCGCGAACTGGCTTGGGACGACGAATTGCTCGAGGCTTTTAACATTCCGGCCTCTATGTTGCCCAAGGTGATGGATTCTTCGACCATTTACGGCCACGCGAGAGCAGAATTTTTGGGCGTTGAAAATGTGGTGATTTCCGGCATCGCCGGCGACCAGCAGGCGGCTCTTTTTGGACAGGGCTGTTTTGGGGAAGGAATGGCTAAAAACACCTATGGAACGGGCTGTTTTATGTTGATGAATACTGGACATGAAGCGGTTGCGTCTCAAAATGGCTTGCTAACCACCATTGCCTGGGGACTGAACGGGCGCGTGGAATACGCCCTTGAAGGTTCGATCTTTGTGGCAGGAAGTGCGGTAAAATGGATGCGCGATACCGTCGAATGGTTCACCGACGTAGCCGAAACGGAGCATCTTGCGTTGAGCCTGCCTTCTTCAGAGGGGGTGTATGTAGTACCGGCTTTTGTCGGGCTTGGAACGCCGTATTGGGACTCCGAGGTGCGGGGCGCCATTTTTGGCCTCACACGGGGCAGCAGCAGAAGCCACCTTATCCGCGCCACCTTAGAGAGCACCGCCTATCAGACCAAAGACGTGCTTTCCGTCATGGAACGCGATTCCGGGATAAAACTCAAGGCCCTGCGCGTAGACGGCGGCATGGTGGCCAATAATTTCCTGATGCAATTCCAAAGCGATATGCTCGGGGTAAAAGTAGAACGGCCTAAAGTACAGGAAACCACTGCATTGGGTGCGGCTTATTTGGCCGGACTTGCCGTGGGCTACTGGAAAAATCAGGCGGACATTGCCCAGAACTGGCAACTTGACCGCGATTTTTCGCCTGAAATGCCCACGGAGGAAGCAGATCGGCTTTACCGGGGATGGCAAAAGGCGGTGGAAGCGGCGAGGGTTTTTAAAGGTGTAGAAAAATAAACAGGAAAACCGGAGAACAGGAAAATTTAAAACTGCGAGGTGCCAAAACTCGAAAAGGGAAAATTTTTGCCCTTTTCGGATCATGATGCTCGGTTTTATATTTTCCTGTTCTCCGGTTTTGCTGTTTATTTTCTATCAACGACGCACCACCACCCGTTGTACATCGGTAACATTTGCAGACTGGAATTTCAAAAAGTACAACCCGGATTCTTCCACTTGCATTTCCACCCGGTGGTTTCCTTTTTCAAAATATCCGCTTTGGGTGGCCACTACCCTACCCTTCAGATCAGAAAGCATGAGCGTGACCTGGCCTGGTTCTGGCAAGAAAAATGCCGCCGCCACAGGCCCAGCCGTCGGGTTGGGGGAAACAGGGAACAATTTGGCGCTCAGGTTATCGGAGGAAGCAACAGCCTCCGTTCTTTCTTCGGCTTGTCTGAATTGCAACATGGCCAACGCGCTTTTCAAACTGTGATTATATGCCTCTGCCTGGGCGACAGCAGAATTCATTTGAAGCGCCTGCGTCAATGTTCCCGCTTGCAAAGCTGTGAATTTCAAGACAAAAACCGTCTGCTCGCCTTCCATAATTCCGGTAGCATACCAAGAAGCGGCCACGCGGTTTTGTTCCAAAGAAATGCCGAGACGTGGCGCAATCGCGCCAGGTGCTACACTTTGCAAAGCGAGGTATGCCGGGTCGGCTTCGAGCGTGAATTGAAAGCCCGCCACATTGCTCAGCTCAGGCGATTGGATGGCCACTTCCACCATGTCACCCGCCTTGAACCGTTGTTTTTCAGCATAAAAAACGACCCAGTTTTCACCCCGGCTAGAGCTCAATGCCGAACCGTCCACATCGCCTGTTTTTATGGCCGTGAAATTTTTGTTCAGGCCTGATGGCACTGGGCAAGTGGTGCTGATCTTTTCTGGAAACAAGGTCGAAAGCGGCTGCGCAGGATTTGGGAAAACAAAGTTTGACGGCACAAAGCGCCAAGCCTTGTTGTTCGGGAAAGTATTGGCGCTGCCAACTATGAGGTTGTTCATTGCATCCAAATCAGCCTGGTTCAACAGTCCATCGTGATTGGCATCAGCGGCGATAATCCGGTAAGGATTGGCCAAGGGAGTTTGACCTGAAATATGGAGTGCGGTCAGCATCACATCCAAGGTGTTCACACCCAAAAGCGGCAGGCTGTCGAGCGAGGGGATGATGGAATAGTTGCAAGTGCCGGGAGCACCCGCAAAGGCAAAATTGCCCTGTGCATCGCTTATTCCACCCGACTGATTTGGCACGGCTGCAAGGTTGCTTTTGAGCAGGATTTTTGCGCCACCCACAGCCTGTTGTTGATCTGTTGATACATTGCCAGAAACCGGCCCTGGAGGCGTGCAAGCGCCGATATGGTCTTGAACGATGACGTACGTTGTGCAGTAGTCAGCATTTCCATAAGCATCCACGGCCCAGATTTCCACAAACTGTTTGCCGATCTCGTTGCAGTCGAAGGTGACGGAATGGCTGTCCAGCGGGAAGCCCGTGCCGGTCCCAGCCTTGCGAATACCGATCTTGATTTGTGCCGTTGGGGTGCAGTTGTCTGTGGTGTATTGTAGGAAATCTGTATCCCAGAGCGTGATCATCCCGGTCTGCATAATGTTGATACTCAAGCCATTGATGCATACCACGGTAGGTGGTTTGCAATCGCGCACTTCAAATTCGTATTTGCAAAGCGCCTCGTTGCCGCAGCGGTCGTTGGTGATCCATTCGATTTTATGTTTGCCATACGGAAGTCCAAAGCCCGCTGGGAATACGATTTTGGCAGAAACCGTATCGTTCAAAATCGTTTTCTCAATGGGCCATGCACCGGCTGCGCTGCTGCTGACGTATGTTTCCATCGAGCCGTTGCCGTCGAGGTCAAGATAAAGCCGGTAGGTAACGATGAGGTCGGATTTGGAGCATAAATCTGTTACTTTCATTTTAAGGTTCACGGGGCCCTCACAACGTGTTCCGTATTGTGTAAGGTCGTTGTTGGTGTAATCGCAAAACAGCACGGGGGAGCTGGGGCAATTGACATAGACCGGTGGGGCGTTGTCAATAACCTTGATGATCTGCGTGTATTGCAAGTAGCCGTGATTGATGCTATTACCTATTACAGTAGGACCAATGTCGGTGTTCCCTGGGTTGTCTATGTACGTCGGCCCGGGCCAGTTGGGGTTGTAATCGCACCACCACAAGAGCTTCCAGGTGCGGAGGATTTTTTTGCAACCGCCCGTACTGTTGATGTTGAACACCTGATCTTTTACCGAGATGCCCACATTGTAACTGCAATTGCCGTAGTAGGTGATTACGGGATAGATGGTGTCGGCAGTGCCGCCGCAACTGATGATGGTGCGGTCGTCAGGGAATTTGACGGAGTAATAGTTTTGTTGGGCGGAAAGGGAGAAGGATGAGAGAAAGCCTACTGTTAAAATAACGAGGGCAGGCAGGCCCGCCTTCGCCGAGGCTACGGCGGGTAAAGCGGGTAAAGCGGGTAAAAAGGCAAGGATTGTTTTACGCATAATTAAACCGAATTTTTGTTTCGGCGAAAGTAGCGCAGCCTATCCTTGGTTGAGAAAGAGAATGTGACAGTTGGGCGACAGATGAGAAGAATTCACCTTAAATGAACCTGCCTATTGAAAAATATCCTGCGCAGCCATTTCAAAATCGGGTAGCACGGGCGAAGCAGAGCAAAGTTTTTCGCCTCGGCAAATGGTCATTTGATCACCGTGATAAACATGTACCTCCTGCAATTCAGGAAAAATGTGCCACACCACTTTTACTTCGGCCCTTCGGTAGTCCTGCATTTTTTGGTGAACCAAGGCCATCTGGTCTGTTTTTGAAATGATTTCGATAACAAATTGAGGCACTTGGTTTCCCGTTGGAATAGCATCCAATTGCGCTTGTGAAAAGTACGCAATGTCTGGCCGACGAAGATTTCCTTCAAAAAAGGTATCTACTTCGGCAAGGAGTTTCCCTAATTTTTTTGTGGGAATCCGCAATTTATCAAGGAAGTCAAGCAGGTTTACAAGAATCAGTTGTTGTCGTTGATTCATTTCACGTGGTGTTTTTACAACTTGCCCATCTACCCATTCGTACTTGTATTTATCCTCTCGCACCAAATATCGTGATTCAAACTCTTCCCAAGTTACTCGCTTGGGTTGGCTTGTATTTGTCGCCTTCACGAGCGATCTCGGTGCAGCCACAGGTGGCATTTGTGAAGCAGTTGCAGTGGTCATAGATCTGACTATTTGTGGCAAATATAATGGGCAAATTTTAATCAACCAGCATCTTTTCCTTATCTAGCTCCTGTTGCACCATGCCCTTGGGCAATTCCCTAAACTCATACTGCTGGTTGCGCAATTGCGGCACAAAACCTGCCTCGCGGATAGCAGCCTGAATCCCGTCTGCCGTGAATCGGAACCGCGCTCCGGCTGCCGAAACCACGTTTTCCTCAATCATAATGCTGCCAAAATCGTTTGCGCCCGCGTGGAGACACACCTGCGCCACCTGTTTGCCCACGGTCAACCAGGAGGCTTGGATGTTCACAATATTGGGCAACATGATGCGGCTCATGGCGATCATGCGCACGTATTCGTCACCCGTGACGGCGTTGCGCGCCCGTTTGATCTTGCGCAAAATTGTGTCTTCGTCTTGAAAAGGCCAGGGAATGAATGCCAGAAAACCATTTGCATCCGCTGGCTTTTCTGACTGCACTTGACGGATGTCAGCGAAATGCTGCATACGCTCCAGATTGGTTTCGATGTGGCCGAACATCATCGTTGCCGAGGTAGTGAGCCTCAATTTGTGGGCTGCCCGCATCACGTCCAGCCATTCTTGGCCGCCACATTTACCTTTAGAGATCAAGCGCCTGACGCGGTCGTCCAGGATTTCTGCACCGGCGCCGGGCAGCGAATCCAGTCCAGCGTCTTTCAAGGCCGACAGTACATCGTAATGGCTCATGCCCTCCAATTTGGAAATATGTGCTATTTCGGGCGGCCCGAGCGCGTGGAGTTTCAAGTTGGGGTATTCCGATTTCAACTGGCGGAAGGTATCAGCGTAAAATTTCAGTCCCAAATCCGGGTGGTGGCCGCCTTGTAATAGCAACTGCTCCCCCCCCAATCGGAAGGTTTCTTCAATTTTTACGCGGTATTCCTCCATCGTAGTGATGTAAGATTCCTCGTGGCCAGGCCTGCGATAGAAGTTGCAGAACTTGCAGTTGGCAATGCACACATTGGTCGTGTTCGAGTTGCGGTCAATGATCCACGTGACGGTGTTGCCCGGAACGTGATGTTTGCGCATCGCATTGCCGACGTACATCAGTTCGGTGGTGGCGGCATTTTCAAAGAGGAAAACACCTTCCTCAGGTGTAAGCCATTCGAGGCGCAGGGCGCGTTGGAGGAGGTTGGATGTGTTCATGTTATGTACGCCGGAACGCTGTTCCGGCAGCCAGTTCGAACCGGAACGGCGTGCCGGTCTACTTTTTTTGAGGAAACAAAAAAGGCTGGGGAAAGTTGGGAAAATCCTTGGTT
>JANMME010000067.1:0-4433 GCA_031373015.1 Saprospiraceae bacterium | reverse complement strand
CGGGCAACGATGCGGGGCTTCAGGCCCATTCGGGTGAGCCGCCGAGAATAGATTTCATAAGCATCGCCGTTTTTTAAGGATGGGAGTTTGAGGATGTCAGGATTGTTTTTTGTGACCGTAAAATAAATCGTGCGCCCTTCCTTTACCCGACTGTTGGGTTTTGGATCTTGGGATACGATTTGCCCCGGGGGCTCGCCTGGCACATAGATCGAGTCGCTCACGGCCACCCCCAAATCGCGTGACCGTGCCTTCCGCGCTGCTTCGCGGAAACTCATGCCCTTGTAGCTCGGCACTTGGACGCTTTCCCCATGGTTGGTGTAGCATTTGAGCCACCAAAAAGTAAGCATCAGCAAGCCGGCCATCACGCCGACCATTCCGAGACAATTCTTCAAAACAAAGGGCGTAGTGAAAAACGCGTAGAGTTCAACACCGAAACGGCGGATTTTTTGCCACATGTGATTGATTCGATTGGTACGATTGATTCGATTGGTACGATTGATTCGATTGGTACGATTGGTACGATTGAGGCGATTGATTCGATTGAGGCGATTGGAATTGTGCAAAAGTAGGTAGCATTGTCAAAATATGCCGCTGGTTTTCAAGTCTTCCTTTTCTTTGTCCTTTCAAAATCGAATCAATCGCTCCAATCGAATCAATCCTACCAATCGATTCAATCCTACCAATCGAATCAATCTTACCAATCAAATCAATCGAATCAATCAAAAATGTCCCGTCTTATCCTCGATTCCTCCAACCCGCCAGAACCAGGGCACGTCCTGTGGCGCTCGCCCAGCAACATCGCCCTGATCAAATACTGGGGCAAACACGGGTTGCAGCTCCCGCGAAACCCTTCCTTGAGCTTCACGCTCGCAGCCTCCTGTACCGATACGCAATTGGAATATGAAATGCGTGAGGGTGTGGACGATGGCCAAATTGACCTCGACTTCTTTTTCCACGAAGCAGAAAACGAATCTTTTAAGGCAAAGGTGTCCGAGTTCCTAACCGGACTTTTGCCTTCCATGCCCTTTTTGAAACAACTGAAACTGACCGTTCACACGGGCAATTCGTTTCCACATTCTGCCGGCATTGCATCCTCGGCTTCGGGCATGAGCGCCCTTGCTTTGTGCCTTTGTTCGTTGGAGGATCGTTTTTTTGGAACCTTGCAAGATCCCGCTGCATTTGACCAAAAAGCCTCTTTCCTGGCACGATTGGGGAGCGGATCGGCTTGTCGAAGCATTTTCCCGCACGCAGCGCTTTGGGGCGCGACGGCGCAGGTGGCGGGTAGCAGCGACGAGTTCGCCGTACCGATGGGCGAGCACATCCATGAAACCTTCAAAGATTTCCATGATGACATTTTGATTGTGAGCCGCGAGGAAAAACCCGTCAGCAGCCGTGCCGGGCACGCCCTTATGGAAGGAAATCCATACGCAGAGCCTCGATACGCACAAGCCCGAACACGGCTTTCCACGCTGCTCGATGCCATGCGCACTGGCGATTTGCCCACTTTTGGAAAAATTGTGGAAGACGAAGCGCTTACGCTCCATGCGCTGATGATGTGCAGCAACCCTTCCTACACACTCATGCGACCCGATTCTCTTGCGATCATCGAAAAAGTGCGTCAATACCGGGCTGATACCGGGCATCAGGTTTATTTCACGCTCGATGCGGGCCCCAACGTTCACCTACTTTATCCTGGCGATCTGGTGGTGGATGTCCGAAAATTCATCGAAGATCACCTGGAGGAGCACTGCGAGGGCGGATTTGTGCAGCAGGACTGGGTGGGAGAAGGGCCGGAGGAGATGTAAAAATAAACAGCAAAACTGGAGAACCGGAAAATTTAAAATGTAAAACTGAACCGAGCGCCTACGATTGGTTTTACATTTTAAATTTTCCGGTTCTCCAGTTTTGCTGTTTATTTTTACTCAGCGCACCAGGTCTTCTACCATCTTCGCCGGATCAGAAAAATCCAACTTCATGCTCCATGAGATCATTTTTCGGTAGTCTCCACCGCAGAAAATGGCGGAGGGATTGCTGCCGCCAGCCTGCTCGCAGTAGATGTCTTTCAACGTTTTTGAGTTTGCCAACGGGAAATAAACTTCCAGTGCGCCTTTGAAAAATTCGAGCATCAGGCCGCCGCTCCAGAGCAGTTGCTCGCTACGCGGGCGGTCTTTGCCAAGGATTGTAGCATCGTCAAAGTAGCCGAGATCGAAGTAGGGCTTGAGCGGGATGCCGAAAGGGAGGCGAACGGGCAAATCCGCTTTCAGATTGAGCGCAAGGATATAGTTGTTGGAATTGCCGACCGTGCCAGCGTAGGAAGGGCCGAATGCGCCTTTGAAACCACCCTCCGCTTGGCTTAATCGCCTACCAATGATATTGTCAGATCCAGACCGCGCGAGGTAGGTATAGTCAAATTTATAATCGTTGAATCCCTGCGGGTTGAGGCTTAAGGTGTAATATGGTTCGTTTATATCCCGATGGCGTTGGGAATTTTGGATGAAATACCCTGCAAAAAGCCGCATCGTGACTTTCTTTTTGTTCCTGTAATAAAACTTTTGTTGCCACGCTGCTGTGCCGCGCAGGTAGTTAGCGGGGCGATCAAAAGCGTCGCGGTAATCCTGTGTTTCCAGCGCGATTTGGAAGCCGTAAGGATTTGGCAACGCCTGCTGCGCTCCCTCGTAGCGCAATTCGTAGATCGTATTTTTTTCCCAAACCTTTCCCAAATAATCGCCCTCTTTACTGAACTGAGCATCCTCCTTTCCGATAAACAAAGTCCTGAAATTCAGCGCATGCTGGAACGACATAGAACCGCTGCGCAACGCTGCCCGTATTTGAGGCACTACGCGCCAATATTTGGTGTAGTAAGCGTCGCCCGCATTGTAGTCGTAATCAAAAGTCTTAGCGCTTGCACCAACGGTGACTTTGGGAAACAGCCCGCCGGGGTAAAAATGGTAGCCCAGGCTTGCCAGCCCGACAAAGTTTTTGGACCCCGTTGCGTAGCCTGGCAGCAAGTAGTATTGAAACTTTCTGGGCGGCATGGGCGGGTTGTACACCAACAGCCCGAGCATGGTTTTGTCATAATTGTTCCAGCCAACCCATGGGATCGCGGCGATGGTGTTGCGCCGTGCATTTTGGAACAAAGCGATTGGGCGGTATTCTAGGGGCCGCATTCCGGGAAATAACCCCGAAGTGCGGCGAAAATTGTTTTTTCGATTGATATCCAGTGTTTTGCGGAGATAGTCAATCTCGAAAGCATCGGCTTCCGGGGCTTCAAATAAAATTTTTCTAGTAGAAGATTGTCCGTGCATCCATTCATTAAATGTAAAATCACTGCACCATTCAGATTTAATTGCCTTGCCATTTTTTAAGGCAGTTATCGGGAAGGGTGCCATTAAATTGCCTTCCCTTTTTATGGTCAATTCCCATTTCCCGTCACTTGTTTTTTTGATATTTTTCAAAATATAGTCAGCTTGCTCTCTTGTTTGCATGGCGTCGAAAAACCAATACCAGCCAGCATCATTTCCTATATCATAAAAAACACGGCTCAAATCCTCCGGGTACGGATGCCGGAATTGCCACTTTCGATAATACTCCTGCATGGCAGCATCAAACTTATCCGTGCCAACAGCCTGCTCCAGCCAATGCATACACATTGCCGTTTTCATGTACACCTGCAAGCCGTACGCAATAGGCGTGAATTCGTTTGAATGCGTGTCTGGAGGCGTGTCTTTATGATCGCGGGCCAATAAAAGGTAGCCGTTTTCGAGCACCGTGCCCTGTTTTTTTTCATCCAACAGGAATTTTGGCAGTTCATAAGGCCGGTATTGGTCATAATTTTCTCTCATGTACCGTTGCTCATAGTACGAGTTGATGCCCTCATCCATGAAAGGGTGTTCGCGTTCATTAGAAGCGAGGATGCCGTAAAACCAGTTGTGGCCTACCTCGTGGGTGATCACATCGTCTAGGTCTTCAGCGGAGGATGAATTGCCGATCACGGTGATCATCGGGTATTCCATGCCGCCCCCTGCGCTGAGCGCAGAGTGGACGGCAGTGGCCTGCGGCCAAGGGTATTCTCCGACTTTTTCGGAGTAAAACTCAATGGAACGACGAATATAGAACGCGCCTTTTTCCCACAAATGGGACTGCGCGTTTTTTAAAACAGGTGCTTTTGAAGGGGGGAACATGGCCCAACAATCCACAGTCTTGCCAGAGGCTAACCGAGCCGTGTCTTTCAGCACCAGAAACCGTTTGTCGGCGAACCAGGCAAAATCGTGTACCCGCTCGGCGGTGTAACGTATGGTCTTCATTTTCAGGCTCGAAGCGGGGAAGCTGTCGTTAGTGAGGCGGTGTCTTGAAGTCACCGCCTCACATCTAAGAAAAACCCCCCACGTTTCGGCTTATTTTTTTTGCAAAAAATAGATTTATGAATGCGTTTG
>JANMME010000021.1:0-4922 GCA_031373015.1 Saprospiraceae bacterium | reverse complement strand
TGTTGACGCGCTGGATGCGGCGTTCGCCATTCGTAAACGTACCCTCTTTTTCGAGGAAGGACGCCGCCGGGAGGATCACATCGGCATGTTTGGCTGTCTCAGTCATGAAAATTTCCTGGACAATGAGCAAATCTAGCGATTTAATGGCCTTCAGGACGTGGGTGGTGTTCGGGTCCGATTGCACCAGGTCATCGCCCATGATCCACATTGCCTTGAATTTACCAGCAATGGCCGCATCGTACATCTGAGGGACCTTTAATCCAGCTTCCTGTGGGACATTAACTCCATAAAACTTGCTGTACATCTCAATGGCCTCAGGCTTCGTAACGTCGTAATACCCTGCGCCTTGATAAGGTTGCACGCCCATATCAGCCATGCCCTGTACGTTGTTTTGTCCACGAAGCGGGTTCACGCCGCAACCTGGTTTACCCACGTTTCCGGTGATCATCGCTAGATTGGCGATTTGCATCACGGTATAAGTGCCTTGATAATGTTCTGTCACACCCAAACCGTGGAACAACATAGCAAGTGGGGCGGAAGCATACAATTTGGCTGCTGCGCGTACTTGCTCGCGAGGCACACCGGATACGGCCTCCAACTCATCCAGATTGATTTTCAGGATGTTCTGTTTGAATTCCTCGTATCCTTCGGTACGTGCCTCGATGAAATCTTCCTTGATCATGCCGTCTTTGATAATGTAGTACAACATCATATCAAGCACGGCGATATTGGTGCCGGGGCGCAATTGCAGGTGGATCGTGGCGTATTTGGCCAATTCCGTCCGGCGCGGGTCAATGACGATGGTCGGTTTGCCTTTCATGGCGAATTGACGCAGTTTCGCGCCGGTTACCGGGTGGCCTTCCGTGGGGTTGGCGCCTATGACCATGATGCAATCGGTCAGTTTGATGTCCGCTACCGAGTTGGTGGCCGCTCCAGTGCCAAAAGCGCGTTGCATCCCAATGGCCGTTGGCGAATGGCATACCCGGGCACAACCGTCAATGTTGTTGGTGCCGATGACCGCGCGTATAAACTTCTGCATCAAATAGTTCTCTTCATTGGTGCAGCGCGAGGAAGAGATGCCGCCAATAGCATCGGGGCCGTGTTTCGCCTTGATGTCCGTGAGTCTTTCTGCAATATAATCGTAGGCTTCGTTCCAGGCAACCCGCTCTAGTTCGCCGTTGCGCCGGATCATAGGGTATTTCAGTCGTTCGGGGTGATTGTAGAACGAGAAAGCATACCGCCCTTTGAGACAGGTATGGCCTTGGTTGACCTCGGCATCCCAAGGCGCTTGAATGCTGAGAATGTTGTCGTTTTTGACGCTGACCTCCAGGTTGCAGCCCACGCCACAGTAGGTACACACGGTGCGCACCTTGTCCTGACCCACATTCGCCTTGGACTGATAAATATCGGAAATGGCCGAAGTCGGGCAAGCCTGCGCACACGCCCCGCAGGACACGCAATCCGATTCAAAGAAACTCTGGTTCATGCCCTTGATGATCTGGCTGTCGAAGCCGCGGCCCATTACGCTCAGCACCAATTGTCCCTGCACCTCATCACAGGCGCGCACACAGCGATAACACATGATACACTTGGACATATCCGAGGTCATGTATGGGTGACTAAGGTCTTTCTCGCGATTCAGGTGGTTTTTGCCTTCCGGGTAGCGCACTTTGCGAATGCCCACGCGGGCCGCCACATCCTGCAATTCGCAGTTGCCATTCACCTCGCAAGTGAGGCAATCGAGCGGGTGATCGGTGAGCACCAACTCGATGATATTTTTCCTAAGTTTTTGAATGTCAGGCGATTCAGTATAGATAAACATACCCGGCTCTACCATCGTATGGCAGGAGGCCTTGGTTCGGCGCGGGCCGTCTTGCTCCAAAGCGACCTCCACGCTGCATACCCGGCAGGAGCCGAATGCTTCCAGATTGGGTGCGTCGCACAAGGTCGGGATGGTGTCCTTCTCAAAGTTCCTGCGGGTGAATTGCAGGATGGATTCGCCCGCCTCGAAGACGCAAGGCTTGTCGTTGATATAGGCTACGGTCGTGGTGATGTTGGACATGACAAGTAATTTTTGACAGCATTTACAGGTTCCGGGTGTTGAATCTGCGGAGAATTCAAAAATGGTTTTAAGTATTTTATTTAGGCTAAGTAATTGATATTCAGGAAATTAAAACCTATAAGGTTTTGAAAACCTTATAGGTTTCGATTACCCTTTAAAATAGCCTCCCAACTCCTCTGGAAAATAATGCAACGCATTCTTCACTGGCAAGGGCAATCCCCCACCCAGCGCACAAAGCGAGCCTTTTTCCAAAGTATCAATCAAGTCATTAAACAACGTTCGGTCAATTTTGTAATCACTCGTCCGCGCTTTTTGCAGCAATTCTTTTCCGCGCACCGAACCAATGCGGCAAGGGAAACACTTCCCGCAACTTTCATGGGCCGTAAACGCGAACAAATGCTCCAAATATTCTACCAGCGGAAACCGTGCCGGAATGCTCAAGATAGAAGCATGCCCCAGCAGAAAACCATTGGCGGCAAACGTCTCAAAATCAATGGTAAGGTCGTCAATTTTGCTGTTCGGAACCAATCCGCCGAGCGGACCACCGATATGATAGGCTTTGACAAGCTCTTTCATGCCACCGCCCAGTTCGTGAATGGCCTTTGATAAGGGCGTACCCATATCCACTTCGTACAAGCCAGGGCGATTGAAATGACTGTCCAGCGAGAGCAGTTTCGTACCAGAGGATTTAGCCGTTCCAATGGCTTTGAACGCCGCGCCGCCCATGGTGAGTATGGCGTGCAAATTGGCTAGGGTTTCCACATTGTTGACCGCAGTTGGTTTTCCAAAAAGGCCGTATTGCACCGGGAATGGTGGTCGCGTGCGCACTTCAGGCCTCAAGCCTTCGAGCGAGGACAACAGCGCGGTTTCTTCCCCGCAGATGTATGCGCCCTGGGCTTTGACCACCTGCAATTTGAATTCCACGGTTTCGCCGTTCGCTTTCTTGTACGGGAAAAGTCTATTGAAAGGCTCAATGTCTTTTTCGCAAATCTCGATGGCTTCCGGGTATTCTGCGCGGATGTAGATCACACCCTCCTGCGCCCCGCTGATATAGCCGCTGATGGCCATGCCGAAGTTTACAAGATGCGCCCGTTGCTCCAAAAGATAACGGTCCGAAAAAGCCCCTGGATCGCCTTCGTCGGCGTTGCAGACGATGTATTTATGGTCGGCGGTTTCTTTTTTGACGCCGGCCAGTTTGATGGCCAGTGGGAACCCTGCCCCACCCCGTCCGCGGAGGCCCGAAATGGAAACTTCTTCCAGCAAGGTATCGGGGTCGCTTTCGAGCAGTTTTGCCAGCGTTTGCAGGCAATTTTCTGCGTCGGGGCTGTTGGTCGTGAGCAGTCCGGCGCCCAGGGAACCGACGCGGTAATGATCTTCGATGGCTTTGACCGCGCCAGATTTTAGTTGGCCAAGTTGCGTAGCCGCTAAACCAGAGTAGTTCAGTCCGTTGTAGTGGAACGCGCTGTTTTCATAACAACGCCCCAGACAATATACCTCTCCGATCTCGGAAGATTCAAAATGCTCTTCCAGCGTATGATGTAGTGCGTGTTGTGTCCCTGCGAGCATACAGGCGCTCCCCGCGCAGGAAAAGACCTTTTTGTTGCTCTTTTCCGGATTCAGAAAATCGTAAAAAGTGGCCGCGCCATAGACATTGGCACTGCCGATCAGGTATTTGTCCGCTACCGAACGAATCACTTCGGGCTGCAAATCCGGCGATTCCGCATGTGCTTCTGCGAGATTTTCGAACAGGTTATCGTCCAATCCTTTGCGAAACGACAGATTTCTGACGTTTTTCGACATATAATTTGTTGGTTAAGGCAGATTATGAGAGAATGTGCGATTATTTGGTTTTGAGTTTCAAAAGTACGGAGGGTTTTGGAAGTGGAGGGAATTTTATGTGTTCTGGTACAAATAGCATTGTTCGCGTCTAATTACCCAAATAACAACTTTCGTGGCGAGTCTGTGTTTGAAATACAATATTTGTTTATTAAACATCAATACTGTCATGAAACACTGGACTATTTTGAGATTGCCGACTATTTTAATTGCTTTTTGTGTGATTTTAATTTCAAGTGCTTGCAGCAATTCAGGCAATAAAAAAGCAGAAAACACCGCACCGGTAGCAATTGTCGCAGATAGCACTACAGTTGGCTCCATCGGAACAGAAAATCCGATTGCATCTGCAGCCGGGGCGCAAGAGGCCATGCCTTCGGCAGCGACAGTACCCCAAGCGGATAAAAACAAAAGGCCGGAAACGCCCCAAACAGCCAAAAGGGAAGCCAGTGAAGTAAATACCACGACGGAACAACCCAAAACCAACCCGTCAATTCCGCCAAAACAAGAGGCAAAAGAAGCCATCCCAACATCTCCCCCACCCGCTCCAACGCCTGTGATGGTCGAGAAACCCAAAGAAGTAGTGGTCCCCCCTCCTCCAACTGCCAAACCGAGTACGCAGACGCCTCAACCGGACCCCGGCAAATGGGTGGTCCCTTCAAAAGACAAAGACAAGAAAAACCCCGTAAAAGCCGATGCAGAATCGCTTAGTCTGGGCAAATCTCTGTACATAAAACATTGCGCCTCTTGCCATGGGAAAAAAGGACACGGCGATGGCTCAAAAGCCGCCCAACTCGATACAAAGTGCGGGGATTTTACACTTGCAGCATTTAAAAGTCAAACAGACGGCGCCCTCTTTTACAAGATAATGGAAGGCAGAGACGATATGCCGTCCTATAAGAAGAAGTTGCCGGATGCCGTAGATATCTGGAGCATTGTCAACTATATAAAGACCTTATAACACGCAAGGAAATTTGCGAGAAAATACGACCTTTCCGGCATCTTTTCTAGAGGAATTCGGCATTAT
>JANMME010001118.1:0-11438 GCA_031373015.1 Saprospiraceae bacterium | reverse complement strand
GCTCGTTGGTGAACGCCCGCGTGTCGTAGTCGATCTCGCAACCGCTGGCGACGCTGTAGTAGTAGATCGTGCAGCCTGAGTAGTCGGGACACGGCTCCTGGTAGTGGGGCTCGCCGCGATCGTCGACGCGTGCCTCCAGGAACCGCCTCGCGCCCTCCAGCATCGGATCGATGACCGGATCGTCCAGCAAACGCTGGATCAGGATCAGCTCCATCGACATCCAGCCGGTGTAGCTCACGTCCTTGCTGCACGGGCACCAGTGCGGAAAGCTCCCGTCCCGATGCTGGTACGGCGGCATTCGGCGCTTTGGCTCGACCGGGATGCGGTGAAAAAGGTGTCCAAGTTTGGATTTACTGCGTTTCAGTTCTTTGACGACACCGATGCGCTCGTTCGGAGTTTTGTAGCACAAAACGCATCGGGCGAGGTGAGTTTGGAGTTGGAAATCAATGAATTGAAAAAGATATTTGAACAAGTGGCTGCCAAAGCTTTGGCAATTGATCCGACGCTGGAGAAGGCGGTCTTGGCAGAATCGGTAAAAGCCGTTGGAGGGCTGGAGCAGTGGCAAGGTCGCCTCGTGCGGTCTGAAAAACAGAAGCATGAAACAACACTCAATCAACTCCGAACATTGAAGGAAAAACTTTTCCCGGCAAGTGGTCTGCAGGAGCGGCATGATAATTTTTTGTCATACATATTGAAGTATGGGGATGGATTTATCCAAACCTTGAAGGAGCATTTTGCGCCGTTTGATCCGGGATTTGTTGTTTTGGAGGAGGAGCAATGAGCGTAAGGGACGTGCGCGAAATAACATGCACATTTTGGGCAGTCGGTTTTTCGTCAGGCAAGACGCGAGGAGGGCGCATAGTGGGGCTATGTAACCGACGAGCAACGCCGCATGGCGGAAAACAAGACGGCCAAAATGTGCATGTTATTTCGCGCACGTCCCTTAGAAATATTTTTACTTGAAGGGCTTTATACTTACTTTTGATAAAAATTTCAAGACATGGAAGCAGCAACAGCCAACGTTTACGACCAAATTGCGGAGTTCATGGCAAGTATGTCTCCACAAAAAGTAGTAGCATTTCGGGCATCCGATGCAAACCAAAAGCGACTTGATTTCTTGTTGGACAAACAGAAAATAGAGGGGCTTTCTGAAGAAGAAAAAAGTGAGATAGAGCATTATCTCATCATTAATCGCATCATCGGGCTTGCTAAAGCTCGGGCAAGGCAGATTTTGATGCAATGAGCCAAAGCGTCTCAGATAAAATTAGGAAAGAGGTGGCTGCGCGGGCGGGGTATCGATGTGAGTACTGCTTGCTTTCTGAAGCGGTTGCTTTCTATGTTTTCCATGTTGACCATATAAAAAGCATCAAACACGGAGGATCTAATATACCTGAAAACTTGGCGTATTCTTGCCCCGATTGCAATAATTTCAAAGGCACTGATGTGGGAACATTTCAAGAGGACGATGAAAATCTGATTCGCTTTTTTAACCCAAGAAAAGACATTTGGGAAGAGCACTTCAAAATCCAAGTTGGCGAAATTGTTCCGCTTACAGAAATAGGGAAAGCAACGGAGCAGATTTATAGATTCAATGCGCTTGACAGACTTGTTTTCCGCCAACAATTGTCGAGTTTAGGGCAGTATCCCTGACTCAGAGTCCCCACACATTTCTTGCAATTCCGAAGATTAAAACAGCAAATAAGGCTACCAAAGTAGCCCAATATCCATACCATCTGCGGCGTATGCCAATTTGCTTCTGCCCCCAAGCGGTATATTCTAAGATCAGCCCAAAAAGGACATAAGGGAAGGCCAGCACAAAAAGGAAATTGACCCGAAAGGCTTCCAATATATCCCCATGAAGCAAATAGTGTACGGCGCGTTGCGCACCGCAACCAGCGCATTTCCAGCCCGTGAGCCATAAAAAAGGGCACTTCGGGAAGAAATGCTGTGCTGGATCTAGAAAAAAATAAACCACAAGCAAGCCTGCTGCCAGAAGTGCCCCCAAGTATTTAATAACCTTGTTGGTCAAGCGCTCCATTTTTGGCTGCGAAGAATATCATACCAACAACAAACATCATGTAAAGCGCAATACAAACGATGCCTACCCAGAAACCAATCATCGTCCACTTTTTGGCTTCGGCTGAGGCTCTGTCCGCACCGTCGTGGTCGCCAACATTGAACGCAGATTCGACTTTGGCAGCATGAATGATCCCGACAATTCCAAAAGGCAAGCAACAAAACAGGGTTACAAGAATGGATTCGGCCAGCCAAGTCTTGGGTGGCACACTGCGCATAGGTTGATCAAGCATAATAAGGTAAGAATGTTTTGTTAGAAAAATAGAGAATGGTGTGTGGCAAATGTAGCGTGAAATGCACCAAACGTTCTATTAGTTCCTGACAAGCCTCCTCAAGGCCAAAAGATGTTCCCGCTCCGGGTGAGCCTTGGCTGCTTGAGCGCACTTCCATCGCAAGAGGGTTTCTTTCCAAAAGATTGAAATCCAAGCCAATAGGGGCATCAACAAGGACAGTGTGACCAGCCAAGGCGCATCCAACAGCAGGCCGGCAATAAGCATCCCAGCTAGGTAGATTCCCCCAACTAATACGCCCATACCCATCAAGACACTCGTGTAGAATTCTCGTTTTTTTACAAGCTTCCTCGTAATACGGTACACCACCCAGCGCACAGGCGATTCGAGCAAAAAGCCAAATAGCGCGATTGGAGTCAGGGGTAACAAGAATAAAAGCCAATTTAAGCTTGCATACTCCGGATGGGCCAGTGCTTCATCCTTTAACCCTGCTTTCTCGAGGGCAGAAAAGTAAGCCGTGGTGCGCTCCTGGAGTAGGCTCTTTTCGGCTTCGGGCATTTCATTGAGTTGGTCGAGCAGTGCTTTCTCTCCCCAAAAACGAGGGGCCAGATCTTCCACAATTGGCAAATGCATGGCAGGGTGATCGTTGCGCCAGAGGCTTAACAATTGTTCTGCCAGCACATCGTCGGCAGGGTCTTCAATATGGTAACAGATTGCCTTGAGGGCTATGTGGATATCCGAACACAACAGATTGATGGCGGCGTTGGGGTTTTGTTCGTAATCTGGCCAGTAGTCTTTAATAAACAGGGGCGTGCCAACAATGATTTTTGCCTCATCGCGGGTTCGGTCGCCGTACATATAGTTGCAACCCACAGGCACAATTTGCAAATCTTCCAGTCGGTGCTGCTGATATGTGCCAAATGCAATTCTCGTGATGCCTTTTTGGGTGGGCAATACGCGCTTGTCCAAATGGTGCTCACCTTCTACAAAAATGTTCACCGCTACTCGACTTAAGAGTTTTTTTTGGCAGAATTCGAACATATCGTCGTTTCGGTCACGCCCCTGATACCCGTCGCGCTTGCGGAATACGGGGAACATGTTGAGGCTCTCCAACACTTTTCTGAAAAAAGGCTTGCGGAAAATGTCCCCTCGCGTCATATTGTACACGGGTGGGTCAAAAAAGAGACAGAAAAAAATTGGGTCAACAAAAGCAGTGGGGTGGTTTGCCGCAAGGAGTACGGGGGTATTCGGCTTCACGCCAGGACGCTTGTGCAAATAAATCTTTCGGAAAAGAAGCCGGTACACCACATGGACAAAGGGGTGAATAAATAAATAAAACCAGCCCGTGCTTTGATGTGCATTTCTGTAGTCCATGGGGCAAAAGTAGGAAAAGCAAATAGTAGCAAGTTACAAGAGGCAAGTAACTTGTTACTTGTAACTGATCAGGCTTGCCCGGATGTCTTTCCCTCAAAAAGTGCGAGAATAATATTGCCCATGTAAACGCCCAGCGCGGACTCTACCAAAGTGAGGAACATGGTCATGTCTTGGAAGTTTAAAATATTGGGGGCGAGGGCTTTGATAGTAATGAGCGAAAGGACAATCACAAAATGTCCGTTAACCAGCCATTTGACCAGGCCATTGATCGGCATCGCATTTTGTCCGTTGAGGTTTGGCTCTGTGATGCTTCGCCCCAAAAATCGGAACACAGCGCCACCATAAAGTGCCGTGACAGGTGCCAGAATGCCCATGAGTGAAGTGAACTCTTCAAAATCAAAGCCTCGCAGGATGTAGAGCACGCACGAAACACCGATAAGGGCAAAGTGATAGATCAAGATCAGCCTTGCGATACGGGTTCGAGGCGATAGTGGCGCGGCTTCGGAAGCCGGAGCGTTGGAGTCGGTTTTTGCGTCAGTAGCCATCGTGGCCATAGTCGTTGAGTTGGTAGAATTCATCCTTGGCGAAGGTAATCCAACATTTTTTTAAACAATCGTTTTTGGTATTCGTCGAGGTTGGATTTATAATGGAGTTCCATGTCTTTGTAGTCGTTTTTTCGGGGCGGGAAAATGATGCCAGAACCGTATTTCCCTTGAAATTCCCATGAAAGTTCTACGTCGTCGCCTTTTTGAAGGCCCTTCACATAAATGCGGTGGTATTCAAAAAAGCCATCGGGGCAAATCTCGTAATTCAGGTGCGTCACTTCCAACACAAATTCGTCGTATGCTGAGTAAGAAGTGTCCACTTTTGCCCGCCAAAGTACGGGCGTTCCCTTGTCTTTGTAGTTGGTAACGAGCCAACGCCGGGCTTTGGTACATACCTGCCCCAAGTTTTTGCCACGGAGCAAGGTGATATTATCCCCGGAGTTGATGCCTTGCATCGTGGATGGAAGGCTCACTTCCAATACTGCACCGGAGCGGACATTTCGTTCCTCCACCGGAACGCGCCCATTTTGGCTGTACATTTTTGCCTGGAAATGCGCCGGATCGTGGCAGCGGACGATTACTTCAGCCTGATTTTCATGGATTTCAGCGAGAAACGCCCACTTGTGCAGCAGGCGCTCGTGAAAATATTGGCCATTCACCAAGCGGTTGCTGCGCTCCAGACCTTGCCAGGCACATTGCAGGGAATCGCAGGTGTGTTTGCCGCTATAAGTGGGCCTCAAGAAAAGCGTCACTTTTTGGGAAGACACCGCCACGCTGTCCGCCCGGAGGATTTGCCCGAGGTAGTTTTGGCGCAGCCAGATGTTGAACTCCGATTTTTTCTTTTGGAAAAAAGATTTGTCCACCCTTAAATCTTGCGCTTGCGCGGCAAAGGAAGGGAGAAGGCAAACGAGAAAGATTACCCGGCAGGGGCGAAGGAGCATCGCAGTAGGTTTTGTTCGGGCAGCATTACGATGGAAAGGAGGGGGTTATTTTTGAAGGGTTGGGGGTTTAACGTTTGAGTAAAGGAGGGGAAAATTTTGGAGAGGCGTAATCCTTGCATTCCAAATGGAGAGCACTGTTGGGCACGGGCTCTCCAAATATAGTATCATGTGATCGACCTTTTGTGCACGTTGTTGGATATCAAGGTAAAACCGCGCACGTATCGCCTAAAGGCCCGTCGTCAGTATTTGTTGGCCGCCAAAAACAAAAAACTGTCAAGGCGCAAGCGCCACACTGCCATTGGCCAACAATTGCGGCGAAAGGGGCGAAGGCGACTTTTTCAGCAGACCCTATTTGGTTGAAATTTGTGGTGCGGCAGTAGGATTGCGCCAATCTTTTCGTCCTTTGCGAGCCGTAACCCATTTCATGCAGATGTTACGCAGATTTGAAACGCAGATGTTGCACAGATGAATTCTGCGTAACATCTGCGTTTCAAATCTGCGTAATATCTGCGCGAAAATGCGTAACATCTGCGTGAAATAAAGACACTACCTCGCATGGACTTTAGAAGAATCGCCCTGTTCTCCGGGCCGCTGCTTTTCGCGCTGGTTGCGCTGGCGCCCAGGCCCGAAGGAATGCCCTGGCCCGCGCAGATTACCGCGGCCATCACGCTCTGGATAGCCGTGTGGTGGATCACCGAGCCTATTGAAATGGCGGCCACCTCGCTGCTGCCGCTGGTGTTGTTGCCGCTGGCGGGGGTGGCGCCGCTCAAAATGGTTTCCGCCGAATACGGCAATGAGATCATTTTCCTGTTCATGGCCGGTTTTTTTATGGGCAAATCCATCGAGCGCTGGCAACTTCATCGCCGCATTGCCCTGCGCATGGTGCTCTGGATCGGCACTGACCCCGCGCATACCGTGCTGGGCTTTATGGTGGCTACCGGGTTCATTTCGATGTGGATTTCCAATACTGCCACCGCCGTGATGATGACACCCGTGGCCATTGCTGTTGCCGCTCAAAGCGAGGGGATGGAGGGGCACAAAAACTTCTCCAAAGCCTTGTTGCTCGGGGTGGGCTATGCCTGCTCCATTGGCGGCCTGGGCACCATGATTGGCACGCCCACCAATGCCATTTTTGTCGCTTATGCGGAGCGACAATTGGGCGAAACGGTTTCTTTTGGCCAGTGGCTTTTGTTCGGCTTCCCTTTTGCGTTTACCCTCCTTTTGGTTTGCTGGAAATTGCTCGTTTGGATGTTCCCGCTTGGAAAAAACGACTCGAAAAGCCTGGATGGCCACCAACAATTGCAATCCCAGTTTGATGCGCTTGGCGCCATCTCCCAACCTGAAAAACGAATCCTTTGGGTTTTTGGCGCGGTCGTTTTGGCCTGGATAACCGGCTCGCTTTTATGGTATGATCCCCTCAACCAATGGATTCACGTCAATATGGCCGGGCTACCCCTTCCAGAAGACTTGGACAAAGTGCCGGCCTACTGCTCTGATACCGTGATCGCGATCATGGGGGCTATTTTGTTTTTCATAGTCCCTGCCGGAAGCCGGGAAGAAAAAACGCCGCTCCTCGATTGGCCTACCGCAGCCAAAATCCCTTGGGGGATCATCCTCCTGTTTGGCGGCGGACTTGCACTTGCCAAAGGATTTGATCAGAGCGGGCTGGCGATGTGGTTTGGCGAGCAGATGAAAGGACTCGGCTTTTTGCCGCACGCAATCATCCTGTTGGTCGTATTGAGCGCCGTGGTGTTGCTCAGCGAGGTAGCATCCAATATTGCTACGGCTTCCATGATGATGCCCGTTTTGGCTGCTTTGGCCGGTAGCATTGGCTCGGATCCATTTGGATTGCTGTTGAGCGCCACGATGGCTGCGTCCTTTGGTTTTGGGCTGCCCATCGCCACGGCGCCCAATAGCATCGTGTTCGCTTCGGGCCATATTAGCACACGCGACATGGCACGCGCAGGATTTCTGCTCGACGCACTGGCGGTGCTGCTCTTGCTTGCCTTTGTTTATGTTTTGCTTCCCATCGTTTGGGGGATCAGGGTATAATTTGCTCAAGCCTTCAAGTTGCCTGTTTTAAGATGTTTTTGGGCCGCTTCGAGCGTACTTTCTTCCATCAAAGGAGATTTTTTGTCTTCATTTTTTTTTGAAGGAACCTACCTTATGAAGATTCTGTAAAAATTAACTAAATACTTGATAACCAATTATTTAATTAAACAATAGAGTTCACAACATCTTTTTTTACAAAAATTAACAGTTTTTGTTGAAGCAAAATTTGGCGTTTGTTTAACAAGGTATTACCTTTGAGCCATCATTTAAACAAACAGGAGATTGCCATGACAAGTATGGAATTCAACACCAAACTGAGCACTCTGACGAGCATGCTGCACTCCTTCGCCTATAACTTGACGAAGAACGTAGAAGATGCCAAAGATCTGTATCAGGAAACGGCTTATCGCGCCCTTTTCAACCGCGATAAGTTCCAGCCCGACACCAACTTTAAGGCGTGGATGTTCACGATCATGAAGAACATCTTCATCAACAACTACCGTAAAAAGGTGAAAGCCAACACGGTGTTGGACAATACAGAAAACCAATATTACCTCAATTCGTTCAGCCACTCGGCAGCCAATGCGGCAGAAGGCGGCATTCTGCTCAAAGAACTGAACACGATGGTGTCTGCGCTCGATGATAGCATCCGCGTTCCTTTCACCATGCACTTTGAAGGCTACAAGTACCAGGAGATTGCCGACGATTTGCGCCTGCCCTTGGGTACTGTGAAAAGCCGCATCTTTTTTGCGCGCAAGGAATTGAAAGAGAAGATAATGTCGAACTACGGGTTCAACCCGAACTAGTTTTCGAGGGCTTCAACCGGGTATAAAAAATTAAGAGCCGCTCCAAAAGGGCGGCTTTTTTAATGCTTATTAAACCGCAAAATGTAAAACAGGAGAACAGGAAAATATAAAATCGTGATGCCGGATCTCGTGATGTGCATGATTTTAAATTTTCCTGTTCTCCTGTTTTACATTTTGCGGTTTAAATTTTTCCCTTAAAAATACCCCCAATGCCAGCGCACATTCCCCCGATTGTTCCATTCCAACGCAGGTGCAGGAAACTTGAAAATGTTGGCCGTGTAGAGGAGGGCTTTTAAGAATCGGCTTTTTACTGGAATCCGCGTCAAGTCCACATCGGGCGATAGGAAAAACTGGCGAGTACGCGGATAGTGCTGTGGATCAAGGCGATAGGTTAGGCAGTCATTGCCTGTGCAGTTCTTGTCCTGCTGCCATTCGTAACCAAACCCTTCGAAAAGGTTGTCGGCGCCTATGCCAAGTGCCAGGTTGAGCCAGCGGGGGCACCAAGTGGCACGTTTGCCCAGAAAAGCGCGTGGATTCACAGAGGCCCAGACCACCAGGGAGTTGTAATTTTTCAAAAACAAGTTTGTCGGGCCAGTGCCGTACAGGTCATCGGCCCGTTCTTGCAACGTAGTGGAAACCCGACTGCCTGCAGGATGGATCGGGTAAATCGGGTCTTTTGGATAGCGCACGGGCAAGGCGCTCATTTTCATGGAGATGCGCTGTTCGTCCCAGCCGAGTTGCTGTGCCAAAAAGAGGCCAGAACCGAATGTGTTGAAGCCAATATCACCCCAAGACCAGCCCCATTGTTCAGAAAACCCATCGAAGGTTTCGAGCGAAGTTTGTATCAATTGCCCGCCGACAAAACCCGCCCAGGCCGCTTTTCGCGGGCGCATCCCTGTCCACCTGGCTAGGCCAAAGATCAATCGGCTTTCTTGGTAAGACATAAGCCAATGGCCCATTTTGTCCATTTGGTTCCATTCGCGCAAATCATTGAATGTGTGGAATTTACCTAAGGGATAATCGGAATACCAGGCTTTGTAAAGCCCGACCATGGAGACAGAGTACGCTACTGTTCCCGCACTAATTCCAGCCCAGAGTCGGCCTTTGTGGAGGGAGTCGGCGGGGACAAGGGAAAATATCTTTTGGGAAAGAATTGGAGTTGCTGAAAAGGAGAGGAAACAGGTGGCGAGAAAAAAGCGAAAGACCATTAACTTGAAACTGTTTTGTAGAATCTGCTTGCGACAATGGCACACGGATGACACGGATAAGACACGGATTTTAATTTTAGATTGGGCAAATCCGTGTCTTATCCGTGTCATCCGTGGCCCATTTGTACACTAGGATTATCTCACTATTCCTTCGTCAAATCCAAATCCTTGAGCATCAATAAGAACGACTTGCCAAAGAGTGTATGTGAGGCGAAATCAAGTCCGTTCGTGTTTGGGCGGAGGCGGGTGAATTGCCCCCGGTTGCGTTCTACGATGTGTTTGATCTCCTTCAGTATCTCCGCTTTTTGAAGTTTTCCTGTCGCGTCTGTGAAAGGTATGTGGAAGCCGAGCTCGCGGAAAAACGCCGATTCAGTGATTTGAAAAAACAGGTGCAAAAACTCCCGGTCTGGTTTTGGCGGTGCCTGGTGGAAGAGGGTGAAACCCACTACATACTGCGACACGGCGAATGCGAGGGTGTCGTGACCCTGTTGTATAGGCCATTCCATATTGGCCAATTCTCCCCCGATAAAACTTGCCAGGGTACCATGTGGCACCGCAGGATTGGCGCCAAAAGTGCTGCGCGTGCGATACATTTCCTTAAAAATCTCCTCCTTGGGACGGTCGAGCAATGTCTGGAATTCGCGGCGCATCTGCTGCACTTTCACCTGTGGGGTGAGGTTGTTTTTGGTGAAATAGGCCGCGTAAATTTTTTCCAGCAGATCCATCATAAAGCCTTCTGGCTTAATAAGATAATCGAGCCGGAATGCCAGGGCCAGCAATAGGTACGCGTAGCTGCCGGGGTAGGTGTTGGGGTCTGGTTTGCCCTTGTCTATTTCGGCAAATGCTGCCTCGATGGAACGGCAGATATAGGCGTATTTGACTTCTTTTTCAGTGTCGGATATGTTGCCGAGGTCGCGTTCTTCTGCTGGGCTGAGGGCATGGGCGAATTCGCCCAGCAAAAGGTCGTCCTGCTTGTCTGCATGGATGGAGAGTTCGCGCAGGGCGTGGAGGACTTTGAGCGGTGATCCGTCTGAAGTACGTGTATCAAACACGATGCTGATGTTGTTGTCGGCATCGAGCGCAAATCGGCTGAATTTGAGGTTGAAATTGGCTTCCATGAGCCGACGCATAAAGCCTACGTTGAGGTCGTCGGCACGGGCCACCTTGCTTTCGGCTTTCACCTTTTCGGCGTTGGCAAAACCCGTGATGCGCTGCGATCCTTGCCAAAGTTCAAAGCGGATTTCGCTTTCGGTTTCCTGCCAAGTGATGTTGGGGACTTTGGCATCCTCGTCTTTCAAAAAAGTCAAGAAATCCCGGTAAGCTTTCAGGTGCTCACCCTGTTCAAAGGATTCCATGGAGCGATCAAAGGCTTGTTGTTGCGCATCGGATTTGTAGGCATCCGAGAAGCGGCCAAACGGGATGTCGGGCTGCTGTGCTGTTTTTTGAAATCCAAAAAGTCGGGTGATAAAATCCATGGGTTGCGCAAGAGAGCGGGCAAAAGTAGGAAGTTTGCGGATAACCCATAGAAGCTGCCTCTCCTAAACTAACGTTGCACCACCAATCTTCCGCTTCTCATGCCATTTCCCTGGGTTGTGGCCGTCACAAAATAGACTCCGGGCGGCCATAATCTCATATCAAAAGTGCAGAGCTGGCCAGGAGTGACGTCAGAAATCGCTGCAATCAATGTGCCGGTGGCTGAATAAAGGCGCAGACTGCCCCTGGCATCAAGAGGGGCAATGATGGTAACCGTTTCCGAAGCGGGATTGGGGGAGATGGCCAATGAATTTGAATGGTTGGGCGCTTCATTAGTACCCGTGGTAGCGCTGAGGTGCGAAACACCTGTCTCGGTCCCTACCCATGCAGAGCCATCTGTATCAAAAGTGATGCATTGAATATTGTTTCCAACGAGGCCAGCATTGTCAACCGTTAGGATTTTCCAATCCAGGTTGTTGTCTAAGATAGCCAGCCCTGATTGAGTGCCGATCCACGCCCTTCCTAATGCATCAAAAACGATGCATTGCACGATATCATTGGGCAAGCCGGAATCTAAAGTGCCAAAATGAAGTGGTGTAATGGAGTGCAAATCATCGTAAATATAAATGCCGTTGTCAGAAGCGATCCACGTTAGGCCGGTATTATCAAAAGCGACAAAATTTGTGTTTTTGCAGGGGCAAGAACCGTTACTCCATGGCGGAGCAGGACAAGG
>JANMME010001039.1:0-2974 GCA_031373015.1 Saprospiraceae bacterium | reverse complement strand
CCATTGTAGCCAGAAAATGAAGCGTAGTCTCCATTTCCGGTGGCCGTGATGCCTACACTCGTCTGATAAGTTTCCCCGGCATCGAATAGGCAGTCGCCGTTGTTGTCAAGCCAGACGTTGCCCAGCACAAAATTGCTTTCGGCGGTTGGTTTGGTACTGCGATAGATGACATCGCCACTGAAACCTGCGTACAGATACTGGTCAGGGGCAACAGATAGCGTAGTAAGATAGCCCTCCTGAGGTAGGGTTCCAACCGTTGACCAGTTTGCGCCATCGTCTTCGCTTTTGTAAAGTGTTGTGCCACTGGCTATAAACACATCACCTTCCACATTCGAAGCGATTTCTGAGACACCCATATTGTTGAATGAGGAAACCGCTTCCAGATTATAATTCCCATCCGGTAAAATACGATACAATCCGCTAGGTCCAGAAGAAGGGACAGCCACCAGGAAAGTCATTCCGCGATTCGTGCAATGAACATTGTACACTTCAATATAAGGCTCATTGTTCAGTTCCAGATATTTTGTTGAATCTCCACTAGCTACATAGACTTTCCCACTCCCAGGAGCTGACATATAGATATCGCCATTGGGATGAAAAGCGGGCTCCTCTTGAACTATGTCAGCCCAAAAATTGAATTGCTGCCACGAATTCCCACTATCAACAGATTTTTGTGCATCTCCGGCTAGGTCGAAAAAGTAAAAAGCGCCATAAGGATCCGTATAAAAATAGCTATAGTTTGGGTCTGGTGCCAGAAAATTTAGATTGGTCATTTGCTCCCAACTGTTCCCGTTATTGAAGGAGCGATAGCATTTTCTATTGCTGTTTATGGTCATCATGGCACCATCGGGCCTAATTGCCAAGTTTTGCACATACAGAAAAGCACTGTCTATAAATCCAAAATCAGTCCAAGTCAGACCATTGTCTGATGACTTTTCATAGGCATTGCGGTGGCAAGTCTTTGCATAAATAGAACCCGTAGCATCCACTCCGATCCGGCTTACACTTGGGCTAAAAAATTGACTTGACAAGTCCGTCCAAGTAGTGCCGCCATCGCTGGAACGACCAAAGTTGGGATAACCACATGAATTGATTTCGAACCAGTCACTGCCGTTTATTAGAGAGAAATTGCCGCCAACAGCGCTCAATACAGTATCCTTTGACCAAGTAATGCCATCGTCATCTGACCAATAAGTGCCAGAGCTGGCGTGTACCCAAATTTTGCCCCCGGTTTCAAAAGACATATTGGTGATGTATTGGTAAGTTTGTCCAGCCACAAGGGTAATCCCTTGCCAAGTCAATCCGCCATCGGTAGAGCGCCCAAAATAATCGTAACTTGCATAATAGGCCGTTCCTGTATTTGGATTATATCCCATGTAGCGGACCAAATCAACATTGGGGATCTGTTGAAGTTCGCCATTGGATTTAAAATGAAAAAGTTTCTGACTGGCCCCATAACTAACGGCTATCAAATTGTGGTCATCGTTGAATGTGGCCAGTGCATCAAACCAGCCATCAACAGGGCCTGTAAGGGGGATTTTCTGAAAAGTAGCTCCACCATCCGTGGAGTAATGGATATCGCTATGACTTTCATTGGTACTTACCCACAACCGACCTTGCGCATCAAAATCAATCCCGTCAACATCATACTGATCAAATGGAAGCATTACTTGAGTCCATGTGTCTGAAGCTGGTTGGTAGCGGTACAGGCTTGAACTGGAATATTCTAAATGCACATAAAATGCTCCGGATGGAGAAAGCAGAAAATTTTGGGAATAGCTATTGTTGGCAGGGATGCCATTCATGCATTCCGTCCAAGCATCGCCATAATTGCCGGAATGGTAGATCTTGTTATTCATTGACATGAATAATCGCCCGGCATTATCTGACGCAATGGAACCGATGCTTTGCACACCGCTCGGCCCATTCAAAGGCTGAAAATCAATATTTTGAGCGGAAGCGAGCGAGGAGACGGCCAGTAAAAAACAAATGGCGATGAACGTTTTGGAGAAAGAAATCATAAATGGAAAGATTGATTTGGTGAAAGGATTTGGGCGTCCTTTTGACGCAAATGCAGTCGAAAGCGAGGATTCAAAGCAACCGACATCTGGCGAATAGACGCAATAAATGTAATAGTACGCTGCCTATTGCCTATATTAAATGTGTGAAGTGTCGCATATCAGCGATAAACGCATCGTATAGGGTAAATAAAACACGAACGGCTGCTTCCTCGATTTGTGGAAGCAGCCGTTCGTAGGATCAAGTGAGGCGGTGAGTTGAAGTCACCGCCTCACTGCTACCCAGCAATCTAGTACTTTAGGCGAACCCCGTACTAAAACCTATGGAGTTACCTTCATCAAATTGTCTTCCGAGCCTTTATTGCCCGCAATTTGATCATGCGTATGGTAAGGTACCGTGTTTAGCAGCGCCATTAACTCATCGCGCTTGACTTTATACGCTTCAAACAATTGCCCCGTAATCGGGAGCGGTTGCGGAAGGTTGAGCCGGAGCGGGTCTACTTCACGGCCATTTTTCCAGAACCGGAAACAACAGTGTGGCCCAGTGGCCAGACCCGTGGAGCCCACATAACCAATCGTTTGCCCTTGCGCTACGCGCGCTCCGGGCCGAATGCCTCTGGCAAATCCACTCATGTGGAGATATTGGGTCTGGTAGATGCCGTCGTGCTTGATTTTCACGAAATTGCCGTTGCCGCCGCGGCGCGTAGCCTCTAATACCGTGCCTTCGGCAACGGCTATGATGGGCGTTCCATAAGGGGCTGCATAGTCGGTACCGAGGTGCGCTTTTACATACCCAAGAATTGGGTGCATTCGGTGCAGGTTGTAGCGGCTACTGATCCGGCTGAATTTGACGGGGGCCTTTAGAAAAGCCTTGCGGGCCGGGCGGCCTTCGAAGTCGTAATAATCTGTTTTCTGCCCTTCTTTTTCGAAATGGAAGGCGTAGGATTCCTTGCCCT
>JANMME010000997.1:0-7368 GCA_031373015.1 Saprospiraceae bacterium | reverse complement strand
AATTTTGAGCGTCGGTTGAAGGGCAAAATTGAATACCACTTTGTCGAGCATGGCAAATGGAGTGGCATTAGTGGTTTTGTGGTTTTAACCATATTAGAGGTTCTACAATGAAAGAAATTCGCATCCAAAGCTTTAGTGAGCTGATTGCTCAGCTTGAGTCCTTACCAAATAAATTGAGTTTGGTTTTCAGAGGGCAGTCAGACTCCGAATGGTCGTTAATACCGAAAGCAGGAAGACCTGATTATGCTAAGAGTTACTCGGTTAGATTTCCAGAAACTGATGTGTTCCTTTCTTGGAAAAGATATGCTGTGCAATTTATGGCTAAAGAACCAAGCAATGAAATTGATTGGTATGCACTTGCCCAACATCATGGATTTGCAACCAGGTTGTTAGATTGGACAAAAAATCCTTTAATCGCAACATTTTTTGCGGTTGAATCAAATGAAGAAAAAGACGCGACGGTATTTACTTTAAATTTAAAAAGCCGTTTCCTTGCCGACCAAAATATCATCCATGAAATGAATCCATTTAAGATTGACAGAGATTTTGTTGCTTTTTTCCCAAAGGGAAACTCTTCAAGAATTGTTAGTCAAAGAGGATTATTTACAATTAGTAAGAACCCTGAAATCCCACTTGAAATTCTAGAGAAAGACCTGATTTTCAAAATAAAAATCGATAAAAAATCCAAAAAGGACATCCTCAATTCTTTAAGTTTTTATGGAATTGATAGACTTTCAATATTTCAAGATTTAGATAGTTTGTCAAAACATTTGAATGATTACCTACTTGGCTTAAAAAAGAATCCCATTCAACCTGACCTCAATCAAATATAAAACTTCAAACCAAAATCTTTTTAATTACTACTCTCGGTGTCAGATTAAGTAAGCTCTACATGAAAAAGAATCTGGTGAAAGCCCAAAAGCCTTGACTAACAAAACAAGAAAAACTGACGAATGTCTCTCATCTTCATACTCATACCCTTCATCGCCTCGGCGATTTTGCTCCTGCTGCGGCCCGGTGGGTCGCGGTCAATAGCCCTTCTTGCATCGCTGGCCAACCTCGCGGTTACCGCCTATTGCCTTTGCTGTGATTACAGCCAAGGCATGAATTGCACGTTCTCCGTGCCCTGGGTGGCTTCGGCAGGCATCTCGTTCAGCCTCGGCATGGACGGCATCACCTTGATTATGTTGGTGCTGACCAACTTGCTTGCGCCACTTATCATCCTGTCAAGTTGGGGAAGGACTTATGACAATGAGCCAC
Organism: Saprospiraceae bacterium; assembly: GCA_031373015.1. Lineage (GTDB taxonomy): Bacteria > Bacteroidota > Bacteroidia > Chitinophagales > Saprospiraceae > M3007. The sequence goes on along the minus strand of JANMME010000997.1, from coordinate 6,108 downwards.
GATACTACGGCCTCATACTGCTCATGTTGGGCGCTTTGAACGGCGTTTTCCTCGCGCAGGACGGGCTGTTGTTCTACGTTTTCTACGAACTGGCGCTCATTCCGATCTATTTCATCTGCGCTATTTGGGGCGGACAAGACCGCATCCGCGTCACACTGAAGTTTTTCATTTACACCTTTGTCGGCTCGCTGTTCATGCTGGTCGCGCTGTTGTGGGTGTACTTGCAGACGAATGTGAATGGCTTGCATTCCTTTGCATGGTCTGATCTGGTAGCCGTGCAATTAACCCCGATGCAAGCGCATTGGGTGCTGGTGGGCTTCTTCCTCGCCTTTGCGGTGAAAATGCCCGTTTTCCCATTCCATACCTGGCAACCAGACACTTATGTAACTGCACCCACTGGTGGAACCATGTTGCTTTCGGGCATCATGCTCAAAATGGGCGCTTACGGCATGATTCGCTGGATGATCCCATTGGCCCCCGAAGCCATGCATTTGTTGAACCCGATTTTCATATCGCTGGCGGTGGTTGGCATTTTGTACGCCAGCATCATTGCGGTGAAACAATCGGACATCAAACGACTGGTAGCGTATTCTTCTATTGCGCACGTTGGATTGATCGCCGCGGGCATATTAGGCTGGAACAAAGCGGGGGTACAAGGCGGCGTGATTCAAATGCTCAACCATGGTATCAACGTAGTGGGCTTGTTCTTCGTCGTAGATTTACTCGAGCGCCGTCTAGGAACGCGCTCTTTGGCAGATATGGGCGGCATCGCTAAGTCTGCTCCGAAATTTGCCACGCTGTTTATGATCATCGTGTTGGGTTCGGTGGCCGTGCCCTTGACGAATGGTTTTCCGGGTGAATTCCTGCTGCTGAACGGTGTTTGGAACTACAATTTCTGGCTGGGCGTGCTCGCTGGCTTGACCATCATTTTCGGGGCGGTGTATATGCTACGCGCTTACGGCTTGGTGATTTTTGGCGAGGCCAAACCTGAAACGGCGAATTTTGCCGATGTGAATTCAAGGGAGTTTTTAGTGCTGGGCATCATTGCCGGATTGGTGATTGTGCTGGGTTTTTTCCCACAAACTATATTGAGTTTGACCGAAGACAGCGTGGATCGGATTTTAGGGGCGGTGCAGCTTTAATTTGGTGGGGATTTTTGACCGCCAAAGCCCTCTTATTTGCAATAATCTTTGAGGTTAACAGTTGCTAATTGGTTGAATTGATTTCTGTAACTTTGGTTTCCAAATTTAAAAAAATAGAACCATGACAGTATTAGAGCTGAAAGGCGATACCGTTGAAATGATCGCAAAGGTGCAAGATAAACCCACCATGATACGCCTCCATAGGATGATTGCCGACTTTTTGGAACTACACCTCGGCGAGTCAAATGGTTGGGACGAATTATCGCCCGCTCAGCAAAAAGAATTGGATATAGCGATTGCTGAGACCGAGGATGAAAACAAATGGGTGTCGCACGAAGCCGTTTTGAAAAAGTTTGAGAAATGGACCGGAAATTGATTTGGACAGAGACGGCCAGCCGCCAGATGTGGGAAATGCTCACTTTTTTAGATGAGCACGATGCAAAAAAAACATCGACAAAGCTGTATGGCAACATCCAAAAGAAGATAGAAGTTTTGCTCCTATACCCCGAAATTGGCCGATTTGTGAAAGGCCGAAAAACTATCCAATACTATCCGATTGACAAAATGCACCGAATTTATTATCGAGTTCGGGGCAACACCTTGATAATTTCGGCATTTTTCAATTTGAGACAAGACCCTTCAAAACGCCCTTTCTGATGATGACCTTCCAACTCCACGACCACGATCACATACCCCTGAACAACCTCCTAAAAGTCCTGAACCTCGTCGAAACAGGCGGCGAGGCAAATGTCCGAATCACCAGCGGCGAACTAAAAGTGAACGGCCAAATCGAAACACAAAAACGCAAAAAACTCCGCCCCGGCGACGTAGTGGAGTTTCAAAAAAAGAAGATAACGATCCAATAATCCACCTCCTACGCCCTCGCCTGCCAAGACTTGGCGGGCAGGAAGGCTAAGGCGGGTAAAAATCACCCATAAACCAATCACCACAAGAAAATGACCGCACTACTCATACTCTTCCTTACGGCCATTGCCGTACTCTTTGCAGGACTGACGAAACACCGCAGTCTCTTGCAACCCTTGGCACTACTGGGCACTTTGTTGGCGCTGGGAGCCACGTCTTATGACCTTTTTGGCCCGGGTTTCGGTTGGGGTAAGGAATACGCCAGCATGTTTCGATTCATGCCTTTTGCCCACGCCTTCTCTGGTGTTGCCATCCTTGCCACAGCCCTCATCATAGGGCTATCCGGCTGGGGATTTCGCAACCTGAATTCCACCTTGGGCGATCACTACGCACTTATTCTGTTCAGCCTTTGCGGGGCACTTATCATGTTCTCGTTCACCAATATGACGATGCTGTTTTTGGGCATCGAAATCTTGAGCATTCCACTTTATGTGCTCGCTGGCAGCCGGCGCGAAGACCGCGCCGGGAACGAGGCCGCCCTCAAATATTTCCTTATGGGCGCATTTGCCACGGGCATATTGCTCTTTGGCATGACGCTGGTGTACGGGGCTACGAGCAGTTTCGATCTCGCTTCCATTAGCCGAGCCATTGGCAATGGCGACCAAATGCCCGGTATGCTGAAAGTTGGTATCTTATTGATTATCATGGGTTTGAGTTTCAAAGTGTCGGCTGTGCCTTTTCATTTTTGGGCACCAGATGTCTATCAAGGAAGCCCCAATTTGGTCACAGCCTTTATGGCCACCGTGGTAAAGACCGCCGGTTTTGCGGCCTTTTATCGCCTGTTCGCCATAGCTTTCCCGGGGGCAGAAGCATTCTGGAGCGTCCCCATTGCCGCGATAGCGGCACTGACCATGACGCTCGCCAATGTGACGGCCATTTTCCAGACTGATTTCAAACGGATGATGGCTTATTCGAGCATTTCCCATGCAGGTTACTTGTTATTGGCCATATTGGCCATTGGCACGAAGGGCGCCGACCAGGCCTTGTTATTTTACACGCTGACCTATTCTCTGGCGACAATTTGCGCCTTTGGAGCCTACATCATTGTGGCCGAACAAAAAGGTGACAGCACGTTTGCGGCATTCAATGGCCTGAGCAAAAATCAGCCGCTACTCGCAGCAGTATTGGCACTTTCAATGCTCTCTTTGGCGGGTATTCCTCCGTTAGCCGGCTTTTTTGGCAAATACTTCCTGTTCACAGCCGCATTTGCCAAATACCCTTGGCTGATCGTGCTGGCCGTGATCAATTCGGCTGTTTCGATTTATTACTATTTCAAAATCATCATTGCCATGTACTTCACGAGAGACGAGCCTTCTAGCCAAGTGGCTCTTCCCTTCGGAATAAGTCTGGCCGTTGTGGTAGGGCTTTTGCTCATTGCCTTTCTGACGCTCGCACCTGGCAGTGTTTATGGTTTGATTTAGACCTTTGACATACTACATTATCCCCTTAGACCTCGTAGATTTTTTGAAACCTACGAGGTCTTTTCATTCCTAAATCATTCAATTTCAAATAGATGAAACCGATAAAATTATTTTCTCTTTCTATTTTAGCGGCAACGGCACTCCTGTTTGCCTGTAAAAACGATCCCAAACAGGCTGCTATCTTGCCTATTTCTGAAACTATGCTGCCCGCTCCCCCACCCTCGCCGAAGCCAGAAGTTTACCTCTACTGCGTAGCAGTTGACAAACTCAACCTCCGCGACCAGTCGAACAAAAACGGCAAGGTCATCGCCCAGTTTGCCGAAGGTGACTTTGTGGAAGGCACGGGCGAAGTATCGGACAACAAAGAAGAGGTAACGCTCCGCAACATCCCGTACAACGAGCCCTATTTCAAAGTTATCAGTACCACCCCAGAGCAGCACAAAGGCTGGGCTTACAGTGCGGCGCTGGTGCCCGTTTACGCAGGCCCTCGCGCGACAATTCCTGATTTGGGTAAATTGTCTCAGTTTTCCATGTTCCTAAAAACCTTGAATGTCAAGAAATTGGACAGCGGGAAAAAGGCTTGCGACTATGTTTCACAAAACCTAGCCGGGGCTCAGGGCACCTTGGCAGATGCGACTTTCATTTTGCTTGAGCGCTTCCTTTTCCGCATGGAAACAGAAGGCAACTTCTACGAAATGACAGAAAAAGTCAAGTGGGAAGATGCTGACTATCAGGCGATTGACAAGGAAACTTTTGATGTAAAAAAATATCCGATCACCCAATCAATATCCGAAAATGGTTTTCGCTTAGAAACCGGAGAAGGCATGGTTTTTCCCGTGGTAGATTGGGCAAGACTTGGCGCAGCCTTCGCCACCAAAGTTACACCGCCCATGAAAACCTATATCGAGCAATCTATGCTGGAACAAAAAGAAAAGATGTGGGACGATGGCGGCATTATCATCCCGCTCGAACAAGTGGCCGACCGCGCAGCCTGGTGGGAAAAATTCAATCAAGCCAACCCGTACTTCGTGCGCAGTGAAGAAGCCCAAAATTCGCAGCACAGCCTGCTATTTATGCTGATTTGTGGCGCAGACAATACCCCCGTGTTTGCAGGAGAAAACGAATCCGTTTCGGAAGATTTCAAAAAGGCATGGGTATATGTTCAGCAAAAATATGCTGGTACTGAACTCGGAAAGTCCGTCAAGGAGATGGCGGATTTGGTGGCCGCAGAAGGCGGAAAGCGCAGTAAAAAGGTGGAAGCTTTGATGGAGAAGTATATGACCGAGTAAACGGGACGTTGGACTTGTGCTCGCCATGATCTGCACAATTTCAATCTTTGACGAGCACAAGTCCAACGTCCAGAGTCTATCGAAGTCGCTCGGCCACGGCCTCTGCCCATGCCGGCGAATCATTGAGGCTCTCGACCAGATCGAGTTGTTCTCCGCCCATTTTTTGGAATTCTTCTCGGTATTCTATGCTGACTTCCACGGTAGTTTCCAGGCAATCTGCCGTGAAGGCGGGGCAAAAGACGAGCAGCCGTTTTACGCCATCCTTTGCCAATTCTTCCAAGACTTTCGAGGTGTAAGGCTGAACCCAAGGGTCGTTGCCAAGGCGGCTTTGGAAACAAAGGGTGTATTGTTCAGACTTCAAACCCAATTGGTGCACAATAGCTTGCGTGGTGGCATGGCATTGGGCAGAATAGCAAAACTGATTGATAGGCGTGAGGTTTTTACAGCAGTCCGCGCTTTGGAGGCAATGGATGAAGGCATCGGCTTTGCGCAGTTGGCGCTGCGGAAGTCCGTGATAACTAAAGAGAAAGTGGTCGTAGTTCGAAAGATCGTAACGGCGGGCATTGGCCACAAAAAGGTCTATCATTGGCTGCCAAGTCGGGTATGAGTTTACAAATTCAATTTCCGGGATAATTTGTTGGCTTGCCAACACGCGCATCACCTCCTCATGCGCCGAGCCCGTACTTGCACTCGCATACTGCGGGAAAAGCGGAAACACCTTAATTTTGCCCACCTTCGCCCGCATCAGTTTTTGGATGGCCGATTCGATAGAAGGGCTTTGGTAGCGCATCGCCAATTCCACAACATACTCATTCCCAAGCAATTGTTGGACTTGAGCAGTGAGGCTTTCTCCATGAAATTTGAGCGGTGACCCTTTTTCCGACCAAAGTTGCTGATACAATTTGGCCGATTGCCCGGAACGGAACGGAACAATAATGCCCCGCACCAGCAGGTTGCGTGCAATCGGGTTGATGTCTATGACGCGCGGATCGAGCAGGAACTGTTTGAGGTAGCGATAAACCGCGGAGCGGGAGGGTTCATCGGGCGTTCCGAGGTTGATAAGGAGTATGCCAGTTGGGCCTTGTTTCATTAAAAAATGCTTATTTTTGTGCGCTAAACATGGGCCATTCCTAATTTTGACCTTAGTACGTCCCAGAGGGACGGAATCTTGGTAGAAAACGGATGAAATGCGGGTTGGCGTGCCGTAGGTACGCTATCTACCGTTTTTTAGATAGCGTACCTACGGCACGCTTATTCATCAAAAACAACATTTCTACCAAGATTCCGTCCCCATGGGACGTACTAAACTCAAAATTCGGGATGACTCATATT
>JANMME010000992.1:0-7630 GCA_031373015.1 Saprospiraceae bacterium | reverse complement strand
ACAGATATTTTGCGTTTATCCAGAAATCTGTGCAAATCCGTGTCTAATCCGTGTCATCCGTGGCCCATCCTAACCAGTTACATCCTAACCAGTTACCAGCAGAAATAAGTTCAGAGCGATTACTTTTGCCTTTTTCGCACTATTTTTTCTTCATCATTTCAAACGAATGAAACCCATTTTTCTCCTTTTTGCCCTTTTTCCGATCTGCCAAATTTCCGCCCAAAACCCTGTCGCTTTTTTCCCCGAAGAGCTCGTGGTGACCGCCAATTCGCTCAATATGCGCGCCGAACCCGACGCTAATTCTAAAAAAGTAGCGAGCCTGCCACAAGGCACCCTACTCCAATTTTTAGAGTCGTGGAACAACGGCCAATACACCCAAGCCGACACTACCGACGAGAACGCTCCCTACGGGCGATGGCTCAAAGTGCGCAGCAAAAGCAACACGGGCTGGGTCTTTGATGTCTATGTGAGCGGCACCACCGAAATCTTTTATGAGAACTCGCCACAGTTTGATATGAAAAGCATTGCACCGCTTTTCTGGTATGGGGTGTATGCACGCGATTCCTTCGCCGACGAACTGCGAAAAGTGCAGGTGCGCCTGGCTGAGGAGCCGAACGAGTTTTACGGCGGAACAGTCAAACTATTGAAAACCAATCAAAAAGACCCGAGCAAGTTTCTCATCGCCAGTCATACGCCACTCCCGACGGGCTACTGTGGCCCGCTCGGTGTCTTCGACCCAAACCAGATGTTTTTCTCCAAGTCACTCGGCCCTGGCAGCCAACTTTCCATCTACGCTGGCAATGACCAGAACGACACCATCGTGAAACCAACTTATGGCCTTGCTGCCACGGGCTGCGCAAGCTTTGACAACAATTTCGTGCGCATCACCGACTATCAACTCTTCCTGCTTGACTACGCTACCGATCCCATTTCAACCCAAAATCTTACGGATTGGGTTCGCCCTGAAATGGCGGAAGTGAACCCAACAGTAGATCTGCTTTGGTTTGGCGACCTGGATCGGGACAATAAGCCGGATGCTATTATTCAGGACTGTCCTTATGAGGTGGGTTGCCGGGCTTCGCTGTTCCTTTCATCCAAAGCAAAGCCCGGGGAGTACCTTCGGAAGGCTTGTGAATTCTACTGGCCAGGGGATTGAGCCAGGCACTTTTGCGGAAAAACACCCGCGCACAGTTACCTACCTTTGTGCCATGAAAATTTTGACACATCTCCTTTTAGGTTTTCTTTTTTGGGGCAAAATATCGGCGCAACCAACCACTCCAGCAGCACGCCCCCTCGCATTGGGGGAGAGCCTTCGCCTCGCACTTGAGAACAGTACACAAATCAAAAAAGCCAAAATTGATCGTCAGATACTCGAACGCCGCGTAAAAGAAGCTCGGAGCGAAGGTTTCCCACAAATCAGCGCAGATGTTGGCCTCAACTATTGGCCCTTGTTACCCACCCAATTGATGCCAGGCGAACTTTTCAATCAAAGTGAGGGCAGCTTCGTCCCTGTACAGTTTGGCCGTCCTTGGCAACTTGGCGGCAATGTGACCCTGGAACAAAACCTCATCAACGAATCAGCGCGACGCAATGTCCCCGCGCTCAAAACGACCCGCAACATCAACAATCTGTTGATCGAACGGGCTGAAAACGAGGTCATTTTCAGTACCGCCACTCTCTTTTACCAAACCTTGCAAACCGAACAACTGCTTCGCGCTGTGAATGCCAATCTAGGCAAATTGGAAGCCCTGCAGGGTATGGCGCAACTCCAACTCGACAACGGGTACGCTGTGCCGACCGATGTGAAACGCATCCGCGTGGCGAAGGCAAACCTTGAAACCCAACGCCAAAATCTGTTGACGGGCATCAGCAATCTGCACCAAACCCTTCAGTTTTTCTGTGGGTTGCCGTATGACGAAGCGCTTGACCTCAGTGCTGAAATTGGTTCGCCAGCTGCGGATTCCGCCCGTTGGCTAGGCCTCTCCCTCGACCCTCAGACCACCGCAGAAAGCCGCTTACTCGTCCATAATATTGACCTCCAACGCATCCAGCGTAGAAGCGCCATCGCGGAAGCATTGCCCAGCCTCAGCGGTTTCGCCACCGTTTCCGCGCTAGGGTTCCGCGAGGACATTAATTTTTTCGATGTTGACCGCCATTGGTATGGCGCAGCCGGAGCAGGCATCAAGCTCAAAATCCCGATTTTCGACGGCTTCAGGGTACATAACAAAGCCTTGGTTTTCCGACTGGAAGAACAAAAACTTCGAGAGGACAGCAGCCAACTCCACGGTGTCAAGGCGCTAGAATTCCGGCAAGCTCGTGAGCAATTGTCCACAAGCCTTCGCACGCTACGCTCCCAAAGCGACAATGTGGCGCTCGCCCGTGAAATAACGGACAAACTCGTGCTTCAATACAAGGAAGGGGTAGCCTCGCTCACCGACCTGCTCAACGCGCAAACGGCCCTCTCTGAAGCCGAGACAAACTACTGGCAGCAGGTGTTCAGTTACAAACTGGCGGTTTTGAAACTCCTGAAAACAGCGGGGCAGTTGGAACTTCTAAAGAATTAGGATATTGGGATATTGGGATATTATGAAATTGAGTGCCCTAGCAGAATATCCCAATATCCCAATATCCCAATATCCCAATATCCCAATATCTCAATATCCCAATATCTCAATTCAACTTACTCGGCACAATCATCCTGAATTCCGGGATTTGCACCTCGAAGAGTGCGCCCTCATCGTGCCGGGTCATCAGGTACTTGCCGTGCATTTTGCCTATTTCGGTATTTAGGTCGCAATAAGAGGCGTATTCATAGCGCTCGCCGGGGAGTATAATGGGCTGTTCTCCTACCACGCCTTCGCCCTCCACTTCGCGAACTTGGGCTGCTGCATCAATGATAAACCAATGTCGGCGAAGCAGTTGCACGGCGTGCGGGCTGCCATTTTCAATCATGATGTGATAGCCAAAAACATAGCGGTCCTCTCGCGGATCGGAGTGGTGCGGCAGGTAGTTGGCTTCTACGATAACCGTAATACCATTGGTGACGGCAATTTCCATGGCGTAAAATTACGAATCCGTTTTTCCCAACAAGATATTTTATCCCAAAATTTTGTTGTTCAGTAAATTATGGGGGAAGGTAGGCTTTGGTGGCGACGGGACTTGCTGCTCGCCCCGGCGACGGCGCAACTCGAGTTCAAGGCTTTCCAGCCCTTTGCGCATGGCCCATTCGTGGTTGGCTGAAAAAACAGAACGCAACAGCCAGGTGAGTTTTTTCAAAAGGGGCTTTTCCGCAGAAATGCGCCAATCGTAAGTTGCAATACAGTAATCGCCGTCTTGCCGGAAATCCCAAACGCCCGTGCCCACAAAATCTCCTAAAGCTTGAAGGGAAAAACCGTACGGGAAATTGGCAGCCGTGACCCGGAAGTGCCAGCGCAAGGAATAAGGAAGCCAGCCTTTAGTGTACAATTCCACCAGTTTGCCAATACCGCCCGGCTGCCCTTTTTCGCGCACTTTCACATCGAGATAAACGGAGGGCCACCACTCGGCCAATGCATCCACGTTTTCGAGGATGCGGTATACTTCTTCGCGACTGGCTTTTACGCGCCAAGTGGTGAGAAAGCTATAGTCAGAGATTTGTTCGGTGACTGTGGCGAAAGGAGTACCCGCTAGTTGATTTTCCATTGTTTGCATGATATTTTGCCTTTTTTGATGGGGCAAAAGTCCGTAGGCAATATGCTCTTACGCAAGCTCAATCCCTGCTCAATCCCTGTTCAAAACTTTATGAATCTTTGAAGTTGTCGGGCGGGTTAACTTCGTCGTTTTTATAAAAACTTAGTGCTCCACTGGGGCATTTTGATACCTGTTCGATGATGCGCTCCGTGTCTGCGCCTTCCATGTTGATCCAAGGGCGAATGCGCGGGTCGAATACTTTCCCAAGTTGTGTCCAGCAAAGCCTGGAATGAGTGCATACCTCTGGTTTCCAGACTATTGTGATCTCTCCGTTGGTATATTTTTTTGTGATTTCACTCATGTCAAAGCGGTGTGAATGGTGATCGGATGCATTAAAGTTTGATGGATGGGGCACTTTTCGGCAATCTGTAGCAGACGGAGCTTTTGTTCGTCGTCCAAAGTTCCGAGAAGTTTGATGCTTCGCACAATGGAGGATGTTTTTGCTACCGCGTCGCGTTCAAAATTGATTTCTACTTCTACTGATTCTAGTGGCCATGCCTTACGATCAGCGTACATCCGCAGGGTAATACTGGTACACGCCGCCAGAGAAGCGGCCAATAGCTCGTCGGGCGCGAAGCCGGCATCAGCGCCTCCATGGTCGAGCGGCTCATCGGCAATGAGTTGGTTATTACCAGTGTGGAGACTGGTAGCATAGTGGGACTGTTCAATGCGGGCGGTGACGGTTGCCATAATTAGTGGTTGAAAGGATTGTCTAAAAGCGTATAGTTCTCTTCTTGTTGTACCATTAGTGCAGCCCTGATTTCTGCAAACATTCGTTCATTGCCGCCGCCCAAATGTTGTATAATGCGAATCAAAGGGCTTTGAAATCTAAAAATCGCCCGCAATTTGGCTTCACTTTCTGGTTCAACGCCCCCACCGATCAGCACCAAATCAAAGCGGCGTTGTTGGAACAATTCGATGGCCTGCTCGTCGTCCAAAGTGCCGACTGCTTCCCAGTCCGGGGTGTTGTTAATCAGGCGCAACACAGCATTCATAATTTCTTCATGGCGACCGACGACGAGCACTTGAATTCTGTTGAGCATATCTAAACGAGTACTGGTTATTGATTGTCAAGCACAAAATCTTCCACGGCCTTGCGGCTGCGGGGAGTGATTTCACGAGTGTGGAATGGCTCTTCCAATTGATCAGGTGTTCCGAGAAAGCCCAGTGCGATGATACAAACATCCTCTTCATCGTCAGACAAATGAAAGGTTTCTCTTAGTTTGACAGGGTCGTAGCCTGCCATGATGTGGCCGTAAATGCCCATTTGGGTGGCCTGGAGCATAAGGAACGCATTGGCCATTCCAGTGTCGTGCATGGCGTGGCGGTTGGGTTTGTCGTTTTTTGAAAAGGCCTTTTTGGCTGTGCAGAGCATTAGTGCGGCAGCATTTTTTGCCCAAGGCTGGTTTCCAATAAGCAGGCAATCCCACAATTGTTCAAATAAGGCGGTGCCATGCAGCCCGTAGCGGTAGCGCCAAGGTTGTTCATTGATCGAAGAAGGCGCCCAAGAGGCGGCTTCTACGAGCGTGAGTACCTGTTCATCGGTGAGGTTTTGGTCGGAAAAGGCCCGTGCACTCCAGCGATTTTTTATCAAATCAATGACGGAATGACGGGTTACTGCTGTTTTTATCATAGTGACTGGTTACTGGTGCCCTCCTTCGCTAAAGTTATGGCGGGTAAAATTGGTGGACTTGTGATTGGTGGCTGGTTAACTTTTAGATCGGCTATTGGTTCATTTTGGAGACCAAAATAGGAAGTGAGCAAAAATGTTGTTGGTGATCACTGCAGATGCCACGCCTCTGGTGGCCAATGCGCCTGCACCGCGGCTTCATCAGCTTGTAAATCAATGTGTTTGCCGACGTTGGCAAGGATGAGGGATGTTTTTACGCTGAAGGAATTTTAGGGTAATAACCCTTGATTTTGATAGATTGTTTATGCGCAATTTCGTTTGCTCGAAAAAGAAAAACCCTAACTTGCAGCAAATTTTTCAGCGAGTATGGATATCTCAGCACACATTTCCGAACCTGGGTTGCCGATTTCTGAGTCGAACGCTGTGCCAGGCCAAGTCGAAATCCGCAAGTATGTACCGCAGCGTAAGCGATTGCATACCCCCAAGACCTTCGAAGATCGTGCTGCACTCGGTGTGCGCGAACTCCGTGTGCCCGCCTCTTGGGAGCAATACCTCGAACTGGCCGACACCTGCGACTACCGGGTACACTATCGCGAAGGTCATATCATCTCTTTCCTTGAAATCGAAGAACAAACAGGCATCGTCATGGGAGAAGCTACTATTCCACATGAAAAATTAGTCATGCGTTTCGGAACGCAACTTTCTATCCTTTTGGATGATTTGAAATCCGAGTATAATGTCCTTGGGAGCAATACGAAAATTTTCATTGGCGAAAACCGCCGGGGATACAACGCTGACGTGACAGTCGTGAAAGGCGAGCCCATCCTTCAGGAATACCAACTCAACAAGCGCAGATCAAAGGGCTTGGTCAACCCCTGGCTCATCGTAGAAGTGCTGTCGAGCAGTACCCGCGACTTCGACCTTTCCGAAAAATTGAACGATTACAAACAAATACCCGGCCTCCAGCAGATCATCTTTGCCGAACAAGGCAAACTCTGGGCATCCACCTACATCCGTGTCAGCGAGAAAGAATGGCAAAACCTTGATTTTGACGCTATCACTGACGAAATCCCAGTAGCGCAAGGGGCAGGTAAACTGTCATTGAGCAAGATTTTCGCACGCATTTTTTAAAAGAAGTTTAGTCCTGCAAAACCTCCACGGCACCGGCTACCTCTAGCCCTGCGTTTCGTCCCATTCCTTCAAAAATTCGTTGACCATTTTCCAGCAATTCCACTTGCAGCGTTGCTTGCAGGCTTTCTTGGATTTTGCCTTTCATTTCACCTGAAAGCGGCGACACCAGTGATGTTCCAGCGGCTTGTTTCGCGAGTATTCGCAGTTCTGTTTTTGGGTTCTTGAAAATCAATTCGACCTGCTCGTCATTGATTTTCAAAAACTTACGCGCCCCTGTGTACGTCGCGAATTTAAACAAGCGATTCTCCAGCCACATCCCGCTAATGAACCCAATAAAGTGGCTTCTCAGCCAGGGAATATGAGCCGCCGAAGCCATCAAAGAGGCACGGTCGCTGGTGTCGAAATGATTGCTCTGCATCCAAACATAAGCGCGGGGGAAGGAACGGCCCCAATCTTTTTCAATGTAGCCGCGCCCGCCGGAGAAACTGACCGGGTGACTTGGAGTCGCCCGGTCAGTTTCTACGGCGGGCGTGATTTGAAGTTCACCGTCCAATGCATGGTGGAGACTCACGATACCGTGGTTGCACTCCATAAACGGCACAAACGAATACCAGCCCATGATGCCCGGAGCACCCAACATTTTAGGCCAGGGGGTGGTATCTTTGAATTGAATTTCGCCAGAGATTCCGGGCAGATCAAGGATTATCTTTTTTGAGGAAAAAAAATTATTCCCCACAGAAATCTCAAAGCTATGCTCAGAAGGCCGAAAATCAGCCGCATCAAATCGATGGTACTCCGCTTTGCAGGCCTTACCGTCCATGACTTGTATGAATGCGTGGTTATCGCCCTTTTCTCCCATCGAAATACCAGGTATGAAGGCCATAGCATGCTGTTCATCGGCAGAAACTACCTTGAAGTACCAGCCCTCGAAGTAGCGATGGCTGCGGCCCCAGCCCTGGAATTGGTCGGGATTCCAAATGGAACGGAGTTTTGTTAGAAGCATAAATTTAACGAAGAGATAATAAAACCGCAAAATCAAGAGGCCAAAGCGCTCGGCCAGAGCGTGGCTTTGCCTTAATTTATGGTCAAATATCACAGTTTTACATTTTGCGGTTCTCCTGTTTTAAATTTTCCTGTTTT
>JANMME010000989.1:0-2042 GCA_031373015.1 Saprospiraceae bacterium | reverse complement strand
CGGGCAAGGTTTCTATGAATGCCCCCCGGTATCTACTTCGTAAGGCTGGAAGGTCCATCTGTGAGTAACACCCTTAAACTTGTGCTGCCCCGTTAAGCCTGTCCAAATTTCTGTCGGGCTGTAAAGCGCTTTGGTTGAGCTACCTTTGCCGCGCGGAAGCGTATCCAGACGACTCACCAGTTTATGGTTTCGAAGTACGCTCCTTTCCCCCGCAAGCACATTCAAAACAACCGTACAACAAATTTTACCACAAAAATGAAGGTTCAACTGACCACATCCATGGGTGTCATCACCCTCTCTCTGAATCCCGAAAAAGCACCCCTGACGGTGGAGAATTTTGTCAAATACGTCAACGCCGGCCATTACAATGGCACCATCTTTCACCGTGTGATCAATGATTTTATGGTCCAGGGAGGAGGTATGGACGCCGGAATGAACTCGAAACCCAGCGGAACACCCATTAAAAATGAGGCCAACAATGGCCTGGTAAATTCAAAGTACAGCATTGCCATGGCCCGCACCGGGGATCCGCATTCTGCCACCGCACAGTTTTTTATCAATGTGAAAGACAATGCGTTCCTGAATCACAGCGGCGAGAACCAGCACGGCTGGGGCTACTGCGTTTTTGGAGAAGTCATTGAAGGACAGGAAGTGGTAGATGCGATGAAGGTCGTGCCTACTGGCCGTGTGGGTGGATATGATGACGTGCCAAGAGAAGCTATTGTGATCGAGTCGGCAGTGGTATTGGATTGATTTTCAATTGGATTTTGGAAAGCAGACCTAAAACCTCAGAAGAACCTGATAATAATAGTCCGGTGTGGTTTTAGACAGCGACGTTAAAACCGGCTTTTTATAAATTATTCTGAAACAGGGATATTTTTTATCTCCTTCCTGCAGCGTAAAGGTGGTAATTTCCGAGTCAAATACAAATAATGGATTTGATCTTTTGAACTCAGATTCAAAAATCCATTCACGGGGATTAAGACATTCTTTTATTTCGCTGCAAATGCGGTCATAATATTGACGGCAGACTCCATTGGAGTCTTTCGGAGCAGTATATAAAATTTCCTCATAGCCGTTGTTGATGATTCCTTCGTTGGATTTCAGATAGGCTATTTTGGTTTTAATTGTTTCTATTACAGGAGCTTTAGGATCATTTGAATTGTCTTGTTTGATGGTATATTGTGGGATCAGCTCCCAATCCATAAACCATTGATTGATAAAATAATACAGCCGGTCGCAGCTGGAAAAACTATCATTAAAATACAATTGGTCGGCTTCCAGTATTTTATAGTCGTAACTGTATTTCCCGGTTTTATCTTCTTCTGCCGATGTGTGAACCAGATAAAAGGTAGTGTCAGATTCGGCAATATAGGCAATGCGCGATACTAACCCCGATTCGTCTAATTTGCCCAATACGGAAGACCCGGCCTTAGCAGCCAGCACAATAAAAGGTTTAAATTCAGTGCTTTTCATCGTAAAAACAGCACCCTGCCCTTTTTTCAATGCGAACGTTCGCGCTTTGTAATACCGGTTGTCGCTATAAGGGTCAGAAGAAAGCAATTCGCTTTCCTTTGATTCACCCCTGGCGCCAATATTGACGGATTGTGCGCTGGTATTCAAAATCGAAACCAGTAAAAGGTTTAAAAGAACCATAAATGCTCTATGCATAACGACTACTTGAGTTTCTTAAAGCCCCCCGACACCCGGGTTTTTGAAAATTCCGGTTGTAAGTCCAAAATTAAGACAAAAGGCGGGAATCAATCAAACAAGTATTAACAAGGTGCGATCTGATGGAACAATTTAACCAGGGTAAACCGTAAGTTATCATAAACTTTAACCTGGACTTCCTCACTATAGTGGACACTAAGAACAGGTTAAGCCACCATCATTTCGCCTACTTTCCGAAGATCCACCAGATCATGATAACTCTCCACCCCATCCTTCATCCACATTTCGCGTACCGGCAAAAGGTCCATTTCTTCCAGATCGAGCCGGTCAAAAAAACGGTGTTCGTGTAGCCGCAAGCTCCCCGTGTTGTC
>JANMME010000951.1:0-2452 GCA_031373015.1 Saprospiraceae bacterium | reverse complement strand
GATAGATTAGGGCAGCAAAAACGCTCTTTATGCAAAGCCCAGATGGTTGATATTCAACCATCTGGGCTTTTGCTTTTACCGGCATACCATTGATGGTCATGCGCCATAGTTCACGGCCAGATGCGACATCACCCTTACTTTTTTGAGCGCCCCCCTCTTAATTTTACATTTTGCGGTTCTCCTGTTTTACATTTTGCGGTTTAAATCAACTCAGATCGCCGGATTCACGCGCACCGTAAGCGCCTTGTCTGTATTGTAATTCTCCACCGTAAAACTCCCCGTGCCTACTGGCTTTACCTTGAATTTGAACACGGTTTGATCGAGGAAATTCTGCCCAGGTGCAATCCACGGGAAATGCTCCCACGGCGAAGTGCAGCCAAAACCTTTCATACACTGAATTTCCGAAGGTTTTCCGCTCAGTGGGCGGAGCGTCATGGTAAATTTCGCGACAGATCCGGTATCGCTCATGATTTCGAGCCGGATGATTTTTAGCGTGTCGTTCGCCAAAGATTTGGCTTCGCTCCAGTTTACACTTTTGGTGTCAGAGGCTGGTAGGCTGAAGGAGCGATCCGAAGCGAAGTTATCGCAAGCCTCAGTCTCAAGCCCGGTAGCCGGCACGGTGAGCATCAGTACATCATCGGTAATGATGATATTGTCACCTTTGGGGTCGCAATTTTGAAGGCTCAGGCAAAGCAAGGCCGCCACAAGATTCGTGGTAAAAATGGTTAGTTTGTTGGACATGGTTAAGTGGTACCGTATTGAAAGGTTGTTTTTCCGGAGTCTAAACCTATAAGGTTTTGAAAACATTATAGGTTTGAAATTTTACAAATGAAACGCATTTGCCTTGGCGAAGGTAAAAAAACGCCATTGAGTGTACAAACAATTCCACAGCCCTCCTAACTTCACCCAATGTTAGACTCTTCCCTCGTAGAGACGCTTTCCCGATTTAGTCCCGCCGAATTGGATCGGTTTCAAAAGTTTGTTCAGTCGCCTTTTTTTAATGATGGGTCCTACGCCCGCGACGTGACGGCTTTGTGGGAATATCTGCGCCCGTTTGCACCCGATTTTCCAGCGCCCGGGCCCGGTGTCGAAGACGCATACGCCTTTATCTATTCAGAAAAGAAATTCGTGAATGGCAAAGTGGAAGTCTTGATGAGCAAACTTCACCAATTGGCCAAACAGTTCGCCGCACATATCACTGATGCCATATTCAGCACTCCAGAATCCTTGCGGCTTGCAGAATTTTACCTCAACCGCAATCTACCCAACCGCGCTGCCACCATCCTCGAAAAAACACGCAAAGAACAGTCCAAACAACCCATTCACGATGCCAGTTTTTGGGCAGAAAGGTTCCTTTTAGAATGGCAAACCCACCGACTGGACAATCTCCGGCAGAACAATCACGCCCACGAAAGTTTGAACGAGGCCATTCGCGCCCTTCACCACGGCTATCTGGTGCTGGCGCTGGAATTGTTGAACACCCTCTTTTTTTCGCGGCGCAAATCGAACGTGGAGGACACGTTTGCGGAACTCATAGCAAATGGGATTCCTACTGCCATTGCGATCACTGATCTGGCAGCCGAACCAGTTTTGCGCCTGCTAAGCAAGGGTTTTGAATTTGTCCGCTCCCCTGATGACCACGACTATAATTCCATTGAACAAGTGCTCGTCGAACTCCAACATCAGGCTGAATTGCTGCCCCGGCATATATCACGCACACTTTTCGCCTACCTGCGCAGTCACTGCACCTGGCGCTACAACCACGGCGAAACCGCTTACGCTCCTGTGTTGCTGACTCTTTTTAAATCCGGATTAGAAAGTGGCCTGCTTTTCGAAAATGGCCGCCAGATACAAGCCGCCACTTTGATCAACCTGGTGCAAACCGGTCTGGTTTGCCGCGAATTTGACTGGGTAAAACAAGCGCTCGATCGTTGTCGCGACCATATCATCGGCGTGCCAAATCCATCTGAGTTTTTTAACTACAACCTGGCCAACTACCATTACCACCTGGGCGAATACGACACCGCGCTTGATCTGCTTCGCGACAGTTCCGACAATCTGTTCAGTGGCCTCATGGCCCGAAAACTGGAATTGAAAATCTACTACGAAACAGATTCTGAACTGCTAGACAGCAAAATGGATAATTTCAAACTTTTCATTTTTCGGCAGGGGAAAAAGAACCTCGCCGAGAACGTGTACCAGATGAACAACGCCTTTATTGATATGCTCCGCAGGATGACCGCTACCAGTATTTTGGGAAATCCAGAACGCGTAGAAAAACTTCGGAAACAACTTGACGAGACGCCCTCGGTAGCCGAAAGGATTTGGTTGCAGGAACAATTGGGCCGCCTAGGCAAGAAGTAATGGGATGATAATATAGAGGGCGTCTCCTAAGTGCTTTTTACCGCAGAGGCGCAAAGACGCGGAGTCTTAACAAATTGATTGTCAAAAC